>NZ_JAGGQX010000051.1:0-41604 GCF_018613095.1 Bacillus sp. ISL-75 | reverse complement strand
GAAAGATGATCAGGTTGATAGGTCAGAGGTGGAAGCGTGGTAACATGTGGAGCTGACTGATACTAATCGTTCGAGGACTTAACCAATTTATAAGGCATACTCGTTTTACAAACTTCTTCTGCATTATCTAGTTTTGAGGGAATGATTCCTCTAAAAAAATAGTCTGGTAGCAATGGCGAGAAGGTCACACCCGTTCCCATACCGAACACGGAAGTTAAGCTTCTCAGCGCCGATGGTAGTTGGGACACGCGTCCCTGTGAGAGTAGGACGTTGCCAGGCTAAAATTACTTTAAAAACCATACATAAATTACTTGATGGAGTAACACACTATTATGGTGCAGTAATTAATATTTTATTGTCGCGGGGTGGAGCAACGAGCATTGCTTCATGAATAATCTGCGAGTTGTATCAATTGAGCTGCTGCTTGCATAAGCTTCCTGAGATTGATACAGTTCATGCAACTAAGCGCATGAGCAAAATTTTATATTTCTATTGTCGCGGGGTGGAGCAGTCTGGTAGCTCGTCGGGCTCATAACCCGAAGGTCGCAGGTTCAAATCCTGTCCCCGCAATTTGGTCCGGTAGTTCAGTTGGTTAGAATGCCTGCCTGTCACGCAGGAGGTCGCGGGTTCGAGTCCCGTCCGGACCGCCATTTATATTGCAAAAATTAGTACGAAACATGGTTTCGTCTTTTTTTATGCCGTTTAATAAGGGCAAGCTTTTTTGCTCAATTGTTAAAAATCATGTAAACTACATATGTAATAGGCATCCTTAGGAGAGATCCTAAGGTTTTTTTGCACATAATTAAGGTAAAATGAAGATGTGACGCTAAGTTAAAATAAAAAGGTGATTGAATGAATCAATTCGAACTAATAACAACGGATTCTGAGGAGACTTCCCAATTTGCAGCAAAGTTAGCTGGGTTATTACAACCCGGAGATGTCATTGCTCTTGAAGGTGATTTAGGTGCTGGAAAGACTACATTCACTAAGGGCTTGGCTAAAGGGCTGGAGATTAAAAGAACAGTTAACAGTCCGACATTTACTATTATTAAAGAATATAAGGGAAAACTCCCGTTATATCACATGGATGTATACCGGGTTGCGGATGCCTTCGAAGAACTCGGTTTTGATGAGTATTTTGAAGGTGATGGAGTGACGGTAGTGGAATGGGCTCATTTAATTGAAGAGCAGCTCCCACAGGAAAGACTGACTATTTTCTTATATCGTGAAGATGGGGATACTAGAAGAATGGTTTTAGTACCTAAGGGGAAACGATATGAGCAATTATGTAAGGAGACTTTTTCATGACCATATTAGCGATTGATACTTCTAACTATGCCTTAGGAGTGGCGCTGTTAGAAGATAATCAAGTACTTGGTGAATATATAACCAATTTAAAAAAGAACCACTCTGTTCGAATTATGCCTGCTATTCAGACACTAATGAAGGATTGCGAAAAGGTTCCGGCGGATTTAACTAAGATTGTCGTCGCCAAAGGACCGGGCTCGTATACAGGAGTTAGAATAGGTGTAACCATTGCTAAAACATTAGCTTGGACTTTGAAAATCCCGCTTGTAGGTATTTCCAGCTTGGAAATTTTAGCATCTGGGGTCGGCCGCTACTTTGATGGTTATGTGTCACCTCTATTTGATGCAAGAAGGGGACAGGTCTATACTGGCTTGTATCAATATCAAAATGACGAACTACAAACGATTGAAGAGGATCGTTTGGTCATGTTAGTAAACCGTGCAGAGGATCTAAAAAATTCAGGAAAAACGATACTATTTGTCGGAAATGATTTACCACTCCATCAAGCAGCAATTGAAGCAGCATTAGGATCACAGGCTATTTTCGCAGCGAGTACGGAACAAAATCCACGTCCAGCTGAACTTGCCCTTCTCGGTAAGGATAAACCAGGGGAGGACATTCATTCTTTTGTTCCAAATTATATCCGTTTAGCTGAAGCTGAAGCGAAATGGTTAGAAGCGAAAGGAAAAATTTTAAATGGATAGGAATAGAGAGTTATGGTAGATTCTTTTGTTTTTCGCAATATGAGGGAAGAGGACCTTGACCAAATTTTAGAAGTAGAACATGCATCATTTACAACCCCCTGGAGTCGTGAAGCATTTTATAATGAATTGCATAATAATCGATTTGCTGTTTATATCGTCCTAGAGGAAAGTAACAAAATCCTCGGGTACTGTGGGGCTTGGATCGTGATCGATGAGGCGCATGTAACGAATGTGGCCATTCTGCCTGAATATAGGGGCAGGAAACTTGGTGAGGCAATCATGCAAAAAATGATGACAGTGGCAAGAGAGATGGGAGCAAAGAGTATGACCCTTGAAGTGCGTGTTACCAATCATGTAGCACAATCTCTTTATCGAAAGCTTGGTTTTCAAAATGGCGGGATCCGCAAAAATTATTATTCAGATAATCAGGAAGATGGTTTAGTGATGTGGGTAAATTTATGAAAAAAGATCAATGGATTTTAGGTATTGAAACAAGCTGCGATGAGACGGCTGTCGCCATAATTAAAAATGGCAGAAAAATTGCGGCAAATGTAGTCGCATCGCAAATTGAAAGTCATAAACGCTTCGGTGGTGTGGTTCCAGAAATAGCCTCCCGCCACCATGTAGAGCAAATGACTATTGTCATTGAGGAAGCATTGAAGCAGGCAAATGTTACTTTTGCTGAGATTGATGCCATTGCTGTCACAGAAGGACCAGGATTAGTCGGTGCCCTTTTAATTGGGGTAAATGCCGCGAAAGCATTGGCATTTGCTCAAAACAAACCACTAGTTCCAGTCCACCATATTGCTGGACATATTTATGCGAACAGGCTTGTCACTGAGTTAAAATTCCCGCTCCTTGCTCTGGTCGTTTCAGGCGGGCATACAGAGCTTGTTTATATGAAGGAACATGGACATTTTGAAGTCATCGGCGAAACAAGGGATGACGCTGCTGGTGAAGCCTACGACAAGGTTGCGCGAACGTTAAACATGCCTTACCCTGGCGGTCCACATATTGACCGTTTGGCGCAGGCTGGAAATCCGACAATTAATTTACCTCGGGCATGGTTAGAAGAAGGTTCCTATGATTTTAGCTTTAGCGGCTTAAAATCTGCTGTTATTAATACGGTTCATAATGCCGAGCAACGCGGTGAGATAATTGCCCCTGAAGACCTTGCTGCAAGCTTTCAAGCCAGCGTGATTGAAGTGTTAGTGAAGAAAACAGAAAAGGCCGTCGCTGAATATGGGGTAGGACAAGTATTAGTGGCAGGCGGAGTTGCCGCCAATAAAGGCCTTAGAAATGCTTTGGAAAAGACCTTTTCAGAGAAACCTGAAATTGAATTAGTAATTCCGCCATTATCCCTATGTACTGATAATGCAGCGATGATTGCTGCTGCTGGAAGTGTGATGTTCGAAAAAGGAATTAGAGCAGACCTTTCCCTAAATGCCAACCCGGGACTGGATATCGAAATATACAATTAATAACTCTTCTGGATAAGAAGAGTTTTTTTGTTGATAAGATTTTATAAAAATGCAGATCAAAAACTGGTGAATGTGGATAAGTGGGGTGTTATCTGTGTATAATGTGGATAAGTAAGGTCTTTGTTGTGGATAATGTGGAAAAGTAAAAATAACATTGAAACTGTCCTGTTTGTAATGTGAATAAGAATGTGGAAAAGTGTATAACTTAATGAATTATTGCCATCATATCAAAATTTGTCGATAAATGTCATAATAAACAAAAAACCAGGCCAATGCCTGGTTTTTGCATAAATATAAAAGAAAATTTATCTTCGGACTTTTATAATTGTCTAGCTCCAACGCCCAGCAGCTAGTGGACTTCGCTCTCCTCCCTACGATAAGTCAAGCACGAATGCGCTAACGCTCTCGTGTTTCCTTTATCTCAGTCGAAGCGCTCCAGTCCATACGCTGCTAAACGGGCGTTTCCGCTTTTCTAGTTATTCAGCCAGCTCCGCCCATTCTTCCATTAAGTGCTCGAGTTCAGACTTTGCTTTTTCATTTTTTATGTTGATTTCCAATACTTTTTCGTGATTTTGAAAAATGTCTGGTTCGCATAATTGCTGCTCGAATTCTTGAATTTGCTCTTCTAGCTCTTCAATTCGTTGTTCCATTTCTTCTAATTTCCTTTTGCGCTGACGCTCTTGTTTTTTACTTTCCTTATCCTGTTGATAAGAGTTTTTTTCAAAAGCATCCGTTTGTGCTGCCCTTTTTGCTGTTGCGGCTAGCGCTAGTGCTGCAAGTTCTTCCTGTTCTAGTTTCTTCTCTAAATAATAATCATAATCCCCGAGGTATTCTGTACTTCCATGACGACTAAGTTCTAAGACCTTTGTGGCAATCCGGTTAATAAAATACCTGTCGTGTGAGACAAACAATATCGTGCCCGGGTAATCGATTAATGCATTCTCTAGAACTTCCTTACTATCTAAGTCAAGGTGGTTGGTAGGCTCGTCCAAAATTAAGACATTCGCTTTCTCCAACATCAGTTTAGCTAAAGCTAGACGGGCTTTTTCACCGCCGCTTAAGGTGGAAACTATTTTTAAGACATCATCACCAGAAAATAAGAAATTACCGAGCACCGTACGTATTTCTTTTTCATTTTTTAGTGGATAGTCATCCCAGAGTTCATTTAAGACCCGCTTATTGGAGGTCAATTCAGCTTGCTCCTGGTCGTAATACCCAATCTGAAGGTTTGTCCCATAGAGTAAGGTTCCCTCAAGTGCAGGCAACTTTTTGATAATTGTCTTTAAAAGTGTTGATTTGCCGATACCATTCGGTCCAACCAATGCGATACTTTCACCTTTATAGGCCCGGAAAGAAATGGACTCTGAAACCTTACCATCCTTGTATCCAACAGCGAGTGAATCCACTGTTAAAACATCATTTCCGCTTTGTTTTTCAATTTCAAACGAGAAGGAGGCAGACTTTTCATCGCCTAATGGACGATCCATCATCTCCATCTTTTCAAGCTTTTTACGCCGGCTTTGGGCTCGTTTGGTTGTCGATGCCCGCGCTAAATTCCGGTTGACAAAGTCTTGGAGTTCAGTGACCTCTTGCTGTTGTTTTTCGAAAAGCTTTAAATCACGCTCATAATTTGCCGCCTTTTGATCAAGGTAAGAACTATAGTTGCCTGAAAACCTTTGGATTTGCTTACGGGATACTTCATAAACTTGAGTAACAACTTTATCTAAAAAATAGCGGTCATGGGAAACGATCAAAATCGCTCCATGATAACTTTGTAAATATTGTTCCAGCCAGGAAAGCGTATCAATATCAAGGTGGTTTGTGGGCTCATCCAATATTAGGATATCAGGCCTGGTTAACAAGAGTTTACCAAGGGCTAGACGAGTTTTCTGCCCGCCGCTTAAACTAGATATCATCAAGGATTTGTCATGGAAATTCAGCCCATGAAGGACGGAGCGCATCTCTGCCTCATATTGATACCCTCCCTGTTCTTTAAATTTCACCTGAAGATGATCGTACTCTTTTAGGATTCTTTCGTACCTGCCACTGTCTTCAAAAACGAGGGGATCAGCCATTTGTTCTTCAAGTGTGCGGAGTTGTTTTTCCATCAATCGCAGCGGTTCAAAAACCGTCAGCATTTCATCCCATATAGATAATGATGATTCTAACCCAGTATTTTGAGCTAAATAGCCAATTGTCACTTCTTTCGGCTTGATAATTTCTCCGCCATCATGCGACAAGTGTCCGGCAATAATCTTCAATAATGTCGATTTTCCCGCCCCATTGCGTCCAACAAGGGCAACACGGTCCCGAGTTTGTAATTCGAGCTTAATATTCGATAAAATAAGGTCAGCACCATAATATTTTTGTAATTGATTAACCTGTAGCAAAATCATTCTCATTCACCTCTATTACATAGGATTAGTGTACCTTATTCCCGGTATGTCGGCAATAAACTGCTCGCCTTATTAGCGGAGTAAGGGTCCTAAATCGTCAAAAAATGTAATATTTAGTTCAAAGTTTCACACACATATAAGGTAAAATAGTGTATGATTTGATGGGAGGATTTTTTATATGGCAGAATTTACGCATTTTAATGAAGAAGGCAGAGCAAAAATGGTCGACGTCAGTGATAAGCCGGAAACGGCACGTACGGCGCTTGCTCACTCCAGCATTACCGTTAGTAAAGAAATTTATGATAAAATAACTAATAATGAGATGAAGAAGGGCGATGTCTTAGCAGTGGCCCAGATAGCAGCTGTCATGGCAGCAAAGAAGACATGGGATTTTATTCCAATGTGCCATCCGATTCCATTAACAGGTGTTAATATTTCTTTCTCTTGGGAACAGGATAAGGATGAGAACTATCAATTATATATTGCTGCAGCCGTTAAAACGAAGGGGAGCACAGGCGTGGAAATGGAAGCGTTAACAGCCGTATCCGCATGTGCCTTAACAGTTTATGATATGTGTAAAGCCGTTGATAAAGGTATGGTAATTGGCCCGACGTATCTTGTCGAAAAAACGGGCGGTAAAAACGGTGATTTTAAAAGAGATGAAAGAGTTAAATAAATTTTTAACTAAACCATTCATGGGGTGTGGGAGATTATGAGTAATGAAACAACGAAAATACCACAGGCGACAGCAAAACGGCTGCCCCTCTATTATCGATTTCTAAAAAACCTGCATAGTTCCGGCAAGCAAAGGGTCTCTTCAGCGGAATTGAGTGAAGCAGTAAAGGTAGACTCAGCAACGATTCGCCGCGACTTTTCATATTTCGGTGCGTTAGGGAAAAAGGGCTATGGGTATAATGTTAATTACTTAATATCCTTCTTCCGTAAGACCTTAGATCAGGATGAATTAACTAAGGTTGCCTTAATAGGAGTCGGAAATCTTGGGACTGCCTTTTTAAACTATAACTTTTTAAAAAATAATAACACAAAAATAGAATGCGCCTTCGATGTGGATCCCGACAAAATGGGAACCATGATTCGCGAGGTACCCGTTCATCCTATGGATGATTTAGAGAAGGTTTTATCAGAAACTAATATTTCTGTGGCGATATTAACGGTTCCGGCTCCTGCCGCACAAATGATAACCGATCGACTGGTCCAAGCGAATGTAAAAGGAATCTTAAATTTCACTCCAGCAAGATTAAATGTTCCACCATTAATAAGGGTCCATCATATTGACTTGGCAGTGGAGCTTCAATCGCTAGTCTACTTTTTAAAGCATTATCCAACGGTGGAAATAGATGAAGAATAATTAGTTAAAAAGGCTTTCCACGAAATTTGTGGAAGGCCTTTTGTATGATTAAATCCCTGCTTTTTTTAATTACATAATCTATAAAAATACTTTCTTATGGACTAAGATGTAGGTAGATGAAATGCAAGCGGTTACTAACGGAAGTGGGGGAAATTCAATGTCAATTTTACGAGATGAAGCATTAAAAATGCACAAGGAACACCAAGGCAAGGTTGGGATTTATTCTAAGGTGGGAGTACATAATGCAAAAGATTTAAGCCTAGCCTATTCACCTGGTGTGGCAGAGCCGTGTTTGGAAATTTATGCAGACGAAAATAAAGTCTATGATTATACCTCAAAGGGCAATCTAGTCGCAGTTGTATCCAATGGGACAGCGGTTCTGGGGCTTGGAAACATTGGACCAAAAGCTGCGATGCCTGTGATGGAAGGAAAGGCCGTGTTATTCAAATCGTTCGCAGATGTTGACGCCTTTCCCATTTGCTTGGCCACCACTGACACAGACCAGATCGTAGAAACCGTCAGGCTGCTAGAACCAACATTTGGCGGAGTGAACTTGGAGGATATTGCTGCGCCGCAATGCTTTGAAATTGAAGACCGCCTCCGCAAAGCCTGCGAGATTCCTGTTTTTCATGATGACCAGCATGGAACCGCGATTGTAACAGCCGCTGGTCTAATCAACGCGTTAAAATTAGCGGATAAAAAAATTGAAGATATTCGTGTTGCAGTAAACGGAGCAGGTTCAGCTGGAGTAGCGATTGTTAAGCTCCTGCTGCATATGGGCGTGAAGGATGTTATTTTATGTGATACAAAAGGAATTATTTATGAAGGCCGTCCATTCGGAATGAATCGATTCAAAGATGAAATGGCGCAAATGACAAATCGCGAGCAAAAACAAGGAACGTTAGCGGATGCGCTTATTGACGCCGATGTGTTTGTGGGGGTATCAGCAGCCGGGGCCGTTACAAAGGAAATGGTTAGCGCTATGCACCGTGACCCGATTATCTTTGCCATGGCCAACCCGGTACCGGAAATTATGCCGGATGTAGCAAAAGAAGCAGGAGCTCTTGTAGTGGGTACAGGACGTTCTGATTTTCCGAACCAGGTTAATAATGTGCTTGCTTTCCCAGGCATTTTCCGCGGCGCCTTAGATGTCCGTGCCAAGGAAATCAACGAGGAAATGAAGCTTGCTGCGGTCTATGCAATTGCTGGTTTAATTTCAGAGGATGAGCTCCATGCCGATTATGTCATTCCAGATCCATTTGACCCTCGGGTCGCAGCACAGGTAGCAACCGCGGTTGCGTATACTGCAATGGAAACAGGGGTAGCCCAAAGAATTATCAATGTTGAGGAAATTAAGCAGCGCCTATCAGCATTAGAAGAAGCAAAACAACCAGTGCATGTTTAGGTCGAGCAAAATTTAGCTTTTAAGGGAGGACTATCTCAATCTAGTTGAGGTAGTCTTTCAAATTTTGGGAATTAGGGCATAATTCCGATATACCTTTTAAATTTTTAGTACAATAATAAATGATAGTTTTTTTTCTTTTTTAAATCAGTCTATATGACCCCGTCCTTAGGTAAGTAATAAAACATTTCCTAGAAGGACATCTAGGGTTTTGCAATCGGAGGGGATGAAGTTGGCGATTGTGCTGACGATGTTTGTGCTTGGGATTTTATTAGGATTTGTCGGGGCGGGCGGCTCTGGCTTTATTATTGCCATCTTAACAGTTATTTTTGGAGTACCAATACATATGGCGTTAGGGACATCACTAGCAGCGATGGTGTTTACTAGCATGTCAGGTGCCTACAGTCATTTTCGTCAAGGAAATATCTCAATTAAAACCGGTTTAATCGTCGGCGGATTTGGGGCAGCTGCCTCCTATTTAGGTTCAAAACTAGCCAGTTTGATTCCGATCCATTCTTTGCATTGGTTGACAGCGGGGATGTTATTTTTGTCGGCTGTGATCTTGGTTGTCCGCTTATTTATTGTTCAAAAAATAAAGGTAAACAACAAAAAAGTGAACCCTGGCAACCTGCTTCTCATTAAGAAAGCGGCAGTTGTCGGGTTGGTTACCGGATTGTTGTCTGGTACATTTGGGATAGGTGCTGCGCCGTTCATTCAAATCGGATTGCTGGTCATCATGGGACTTTCGCTTAAACAATCAGTGGGTACAACAATGCTCGTTATTTTGCCGATCGCTTTAGCAGGAGGAATCGGCTACTATTTCGAAGGATACCTGAATTTAACCCTGTTAGTTGAAGTGGTAGGAGGAACGATGATTGGCTCCTATGTCGGGGCTAAGTTTACAGCCCTTGCTCCGCAGCCCGTATTAAAAAGTGCGATGGTCCTGACCCCTATTATCGCAGGAGCCATTTTGCTCATAAGTTAAGGCATCTTCGCAAGGATGGTTAACTGAGACGATGAACTCTCAGACCAGCCTAAGTTAAAGAAAGCTTCTAAGACTGCAAAGTATTTTCTTAAGAATGCTTTGCAGCTTTTTGTGTTTACTAGCCTGGATGGTTAGTATGTCATCAGGTGGAAATCAGAATGGTGCCTGTCGCCTTCTCAAAGATGGAGGGAAATATGAGAAAGGGAAGATGGAGTTTACAGTCGGTAATTATTGTCTTTGTGTGTATGGTGGTTACTTTTTCACTATTGATAACAGATTTACTTATCAGTTCGAGAATTGCTAAGGAGACGGAAAAAGGTCAGGCTGAGAAAGCAAGAAATGTGGCTCGAATGGTTGCTCATAGTCCGCTTGTTGTTAATGCAATGAGTAGAAAACAGAATGAAAAGGAAATCCAAACGTTTGCCAATGAAATGAGAATGGTCACGAACGTTTACTTTATTGTTGTGATGGATATGAACGGGATCCGAAAATCCCACCCTGATAGTAAAGAGATAGGGAAACCGTTCAAGGGTGGAGATGAAGGGCCTGTCCTGAAAGGAAAAGAGCATCAATCTATTTCAAAGGGATCTCTTGGACCTTCATTACGCTTCTTTACGCCAATTAAGGATGCAACCGGGAAACAGATCGGGGCCGTGGCTGTTGGGATATCTTTAGATAATGTGGAAAAGGCCGTCAAAAAGAGCAGAATGGGGATTTATATTGGGACGATGATTGGTATCTTAATCGGTGTTCTCGGGGCTGTTATTTTAGCTAGATATATAAAAAAGATCTTACTTGGGCTTGAGCCGTTTGCGATTGCTAAATTATTAGAGGAACGAAGTGCGATGCTTCAATCGGTGCGTGAGGGAATTGTGGCAGTGGATCAAGAGTCCAACATAACACTTGTCAATCGAGCAGCCTTAAAGCTGTTTGATAAAGCAGGCCTGCAAGATAACCCAATGGGGACAAATATAGAAGAATATATGTCATCTACTCGCTTAAGTGATTTATTAAAAACAGGTAAACCTGAATTGGATGAAGAACAGAATATAAATGGGATGACCATTTTAACCAACCGAGTACCCGTCATCGTTGAGAATAAGGTAGTTGGCGCGATTGCTACTTTTCGCGACAAAACAGAAATACAGGTACTCGCTGAAGAACTGACAGGAGTAAGAACATACGCCGATGCACTTCGGGCCCAGGCACACGAGTTTATGAATAAACTTCATGTGATTTTGGGGATGGTCCATACAGGTTATTATGAAAAAGTTGTCGAATACATCAATGAAACGGTTGATCATCGTAATAACGAAATTGGCTTGGTTACCAAAAAGATAAAGGACCCTGTTTTAGCTGGCTTTTTAATTGGAAAGTTGAGTTATGCAAGGGAATCAGGGACTGAGTTATCTGTTTCCTGTGAACAACCGCTGCCACAACCTGCAGATTCGGATGTCACACACAAATTGATTACAATTGTTGGTAATTTAATTGATAATGCCATTGTGGCTGTGACCGGTTGTCCAGTCAAAAAAATAACAGTAGAATTTGATTATGGTGATGATATTTTAACTATCGAAGTAAAAGATACAGGAACAGGGATGAATGAAGAAATACAAAACCAAATTTTCAACAAAGGATTTTCCACAAACGGTGAAAATAGAGGTCTAGGGCTGTACCTTGTGTCGCAAGCGGTTAAAAAGTTGGAAGGGGATTTAATTCTTTCATCAAAGCCTGGAAAAGGGACCGTCTTTGCCGTGTATATACCATATAATGGGGAGGGGGACCAGAATGATCCGGGTAATGATTGTTGAAGATGATCCAATGGTGGCTGAATTTAATAAACGCTATCTTGAGCAAGTTACTGGTTTTACATTGATGGCAATGGCCGCATCCGTGGATGAGGCGATTAAGAAAATTGAAAAACTAGAAATTGATCTTATCTTATTGGATATATTTATGCCAGGGAAACTAGGATTAGAGCTGTTAACCTACCTCCGTGAACATGAAAAAGAAACCGATGTGATTGTTATTTCAGCAGCATCAGATATGGAGCGGATTAAAAAGGCTTTAAGATACGGAGCCGTTGATTATTTAATTAAGCCTTTTGAATTTGAACGCTTTAGTAGAGCGTTAGTTGCATATAAAGAACAAACAAAGTTTATTCAAACTCAACAAGTGATTAACCAAGACGTATTGGACAATCAATTACTGCACCGAGAGGATAGGCCTCTTATCGAAGATTTACCAAAGGGTTTAACAAAAGATACCCTAAAACAAATTTGGGAAGCGATTCAGGAGCTAAAAAATGCCCCGTTTTCAACAGAGGACGTCGTGAAGGTCGTCGGAATTTCTCGGGTTTCCGTCCGTAAGTATTTAAATTTTTTAAAGGAAATTGGAATCCTAGATGTTAAGGTAATCTACGGTACAGTGGGAAGACCCGTTTACCAGCATGAATTTAATCGATTGAAAAAACATCTTATCAAAAACTTTTTGTAAGCAGCCTAGAACTGCTTACTTTTTTTATTTACAAAAACCTTATTAAATTTACATAAACTATGAAAGCGGTTTAATTCAGAATATGATAGAAACATCAATAGATTGGGGGATGAACACTTATGGAACCAGCAAAAGAGTTGCAACCGCTTACGGTTGTTCCAGGGGAAAAAGAAGAAAAGAAAGGGCTTTTAGGTAAATTTGGCAGTGTAAAGGTAGGAGTTATTCCACTCCCACTTTATATCGTTATCGCAGCTGTTGTCTACTTTTCAGCTGTCTATAAATTGCTTCCAGCAGATATGATTGGCGGTTTTGCAATTATTATTGTCATGGGTATTTTACTTGGGGATCTTGGCATGAAGATTCCGATCTTGAAGGATATCGGTGGCCCTGCCATTTTAGCCCTCTTGATTCCGTCTATTTTAGTCTATTTTAGTGTGATTAATACAACGGGAATGAATGCGGTTACCCAGTTGATGAAAACATCTAATTTCCTTTATCTTTATATTTCTATTTTAGTAGTAGGAAGTATTCTTGGGATGAATCGCAGAGTTCTGATTCAAGGCTTCACACGCATGTTTATACCGCTTATTGTCGGCACAATAGCATCTGTTGTTGCAGGCGTTCTAGTAGGTTTGCTTTTTGGATATGACATGAAACACACATTGTTCTTTATTGTTGTTCCAATTATCGGTGGTGGGATCGGAGAAGGAATTTTGCCTCTTTCATTAGGCTATGCAGAGGTTCTCGGAAAATCTTCAGAAACATTTGTAGGGCAATTAATACCAGCAGCAGTGATTGGAAATATTGTCGCTATCATTTGTGCAGGTATTTTATCACGTTTAGGTGAGAAAAAGAAGCATCTTACTGGTAATGGAGTATTAGTGAAGACAAAAGGCGGCGATGGAATCACAGAAGCAGCAACGATTGATAAGCCGGTTGATTTTCCACTTATGGGTGCAGGACTGTTAATTGCGTGTAGTTTCTTTATCTTAGGTGGATTGGGGAATAAATTCCTAGGCATTCCTGGACCAGTGTTAATGATTATTGCAGCAGCCGTTGTGAAAAGTATAAAAGTAATGCCCGCTAAAATGGAACAAGGTGCTTATCACTTATATAAATTTGTATCATCAAGTTTAACATGGCCATTAATGGTTGGCTTAGGTATGCTGTATATTCCGCTTAAGGATGTAGTCAAAATCGTAACCCCAGGATATGTGGTTGTTTGTACCGCTGTCGTAGTCGCAATGGTTACTACGGGTTACTTTGTAGGTAAGCTGATGAAGATGTACCCAGTCGACTCAGCGATTGTTACAGGCTGTCATAGTGGTTTAGGAGGAACGGGTGATGTGGCAATTCTTTCCGCTTCCAATCGGATGTCATTGATGCCATTTGCCCAAGTTTCAACAAGAATCGGGGGCGCTTCAACCGTTATTTTGGCTATTCTTTTGCTGAAATTATTAAGCTAATATTCCTAAATCGGGCTGTGCCTGTTTGTCACGGCCCGACTTTTTTGATTGTATAGATTGGATTCTTGTCACCATGATTAACTATTATTTGTAGATAGGACCAAAAGGAGAAGGTTGGAATGAATGAAAGCAAGATAAAAGAGCAGGCAGTGCTGCTCCATAAAAAGCTGGCAGGTAAGATTAGCATCGTCAGTAAAGTAGAAATGAACAATGCCGATGATTTAAGTTTAGCCTATACGCCAGGTGTAGCCGAGCCATGCAAGATCATAGCAAAGGATAGAGAGGCTTCCTTCGAGCATACAGGGCGGGGTAATTTAGTAGCCGTTGTAACAGATGGAACAGCTGTCCTAGGGTTAGGAGACATTGGTCCTGAGGCTGCTATGCCAGTTATGGAGGGGAAGGCCGTTTTATTTAAACAATTTGCAGGGATTGATGCCTATCCGCTGTGCCTGGGTACAAAAGATGTCGATGAGATTGTCAATATAATTAAAGCATTAGAGCCAACGTTCGGCGGTATCAATTTGGAGGATATTGCCGCCCCAAGATGCTTTGAAATTGAAGAACGCTTAAAAAAGGAACTTACCATTCCCGTCTTTCATGATGACCAGCATGGGACAGCGATTGTTGTCCTAGCAGGCCTTTTAAATGCGCTGAGAATTGTGAAGAAAAGTATCTATAAGGTTAAGGTTGTTCTCAATGGTGCTGGTTCTGCAGGGATAGCGATTGCCAAGCTTTTATTAAAAGCAGGCTTTAAGAATATTACGTTAGTAAGCCTGGAGGGAATTCTTTGTCCAGGCGAAGAGTGGATGAACGACCGGCAAGCAGAAATAGCAGAGAGAACAAACCTAGGCAGGGTACATGGAACCCTTCAAGACGCGATTAAAAACACCGACATTTTTATTGGCGTCTCAGGTCCAAAGGCTTTAACAGGAGATATGGTCAGGACCATGAATAAAGATTCAATTGTTTTTGCTATGGCAAATCCAGTGCCTGAAATTTATCCGGAAGAAGCGCTTGCGGCAGGTGCAGCAGTAGTCGGAACAGGACGTTCTGATTATCCTAATCAAGTAAACAATGTGCTCGCCTTTCCAGGAATCTTTCGTGGTGCTCTCGATGTAAGGGCAACCGACATCAATGAGGAAATGAAACTTGCAGCAGCTTACGCCATTTCAAGTCTTGTATCGGATAAAGAGCTTCGTGCGGAGTATATCATTCCTAACGCCTTGGATTCTCGTGTGGGGGATCGAGTGGCAGCAGCTGTTTCGGCTGCAGCGATTGAATCGGGAGTAGCGCGAAAAAGCTCCAGCTTAAAAAAACTAGTAGAAATCATCTAAGCAAAGCTTATCGAACGGTGGAAAAAGAAGAAAATAGGTTCAAGAAGGTCTTTCACGATATAACGTGAGGGGCCTTTTTTTGTAAAATAATAATTAGGACACCCTAATATTTACATTTGCGCTTTACAAATGTAACAGTGTTATGTTACGTTTGTTTTTAGAAAGGGGTTTTTATGATGAGTGAGGAGTTAATCTCAAAGAAAGACCTGTTAGAATTAGCCGGAATATCCTATGGACAGCTATATAGATGGAAACGAAAGGATCTCATTCCGGAAGAATGGTTTGTGCGTAAATCAACGTTTACGGGTCAAGAAACTTTTTTTCCAAAGGAAAAGGTCTTAGAAAGAATTGAAAAAATCCAAACGATGAAAGAAAACTTATCCTTGGATGAACTAGCTGACATGTTTTCACCTAATGTAGCGAATTTAAATTACACAAAAGATGAATTAGTGAAACGTAACATTGTTTCGACGACAGTTGTCGATTTTTACCTTGAAATGGAGAAAGGCAGTCTTCAATTTAATTTTACACGAATGCTCGAAGTGTTTATTTTAGAAAAGCTGCTTCAGTCGGGTGAAATTAACCTGGAAGAAGGGAGAATGGTCTTGCAGGTGTTAAAGGATCATGCCGGGGTAATCAAGCAAAAAAGCTGTGAATTGGTGATTACCAGAAAACTTGGCATGTCATCATGTCTGTTACTAATTAATGCAGAAGAATTTCATTTTGAACGCGGAACAAAGGTAGTTGCGGCTTTGTCGCTGATGACGTGCATGGAAGAAATTAAAGCGAAATTATTATAAAGGAGAATGATGATGGATACGAAAAGCAGGGGAGACTTGGTTATTAATGGCTTCGGTGCATCCAATGGGGGCCAGTTCCGCGTTGTCACATTAAATGGCAGAGGGACGGTTAACAATGATTTAGAATGCGTGGAACTGGATTGTAATGGTTCCGGGATTCTCAATGGAAACGTCATTTCTGAAAAAGCAAAAGTAAACGGACATGCGAAGGTCAGAGGGAGTATCGACAGTAAGATCTTAACGATTGATGGATCAGCAAGGATCGACAAAAACCTATCAGTTGAAAAATTAAAGGTCTCCGGGAAGGCAACCGTTGGCGGCAGGGTCAAATGTGAGGAAATAAAAATTCAGGGGGCATTTACGGTGAGTGAGGATTGTGAGGCGGAAATCTTTAAAGCGGAATCGCAGTTTACGATTGGCGGACTTCTAAATGCAGACCAGGTTGACATAAAGATGTTTGGAGAATGTAAAGCAAAAGAAATCGGCGGGCAAACGATTACGGTAAAGGCGAAGGGATCCTTAGTCGGTAATTTGCTTAAGGCCTTTTTCAAACCACAGCTTGAAACGGAATTAATTGAAGGGGATAAAATTGAACTTGAAAATACGATTGCCAAAGTCGTTCGTGGGAACCAGGTGTGGATTGGTCCAAATTGTCAAATTGGTCTAGTGGAATACACTGAGGAATTTTCGATGGATAAAAAGGCAATTGTTACTGAGAACAGAAAGGTGTAAGGGGGATAAGAAAATGACAAGAAGCGAAAATCTGATTATCAATGGCTCGGGCAGCTATCCTGGCGGCCGTTACGATAAAATCAATATTCGAGGGGAAGGAACGATTGTCAATGCTGTGGAAAGTTCGACTTTCCATGTCTATGGTACGAGTGAAGCCGTCGAAAATGTCAAAACAGGCTCGGTAAAAGTATTTGGTGAAGCAGAGATCAAAGGGAATATGGATGCAGAGGAAACACTGATCATGGGAACGATGATGGTCGGTGGCAATGCTCTTTTAAAAAAGATAAAAATTTTCGGATTGCTGGAAGTCGGCGAGAGACTGACAGGGGATGAAGCAAACATTAAAGGGAGTATCTCAGTGAATGGCGATGTGGAGTATGAGACGTTCGACTCTAGCGGCGGCTTTGAGATCAAAGGATTACTGAGCGCAGACACCATTAAGGTCAGTTTGCGTTTTGGGCAAAGCACAGCTGAGGAAATCGGCGGCGGAAAAATAACCGTCAAAAAAAGAAGTAACTCATTCCTCCCCTTTGGAAAAGAGGCAGGGTCCCTAAGTGCGAAAGTCATTGAAGGGGATGATATCTACCTTGAAAATACCAAGGCTGATATTGTTCGGGGCAACAAGGTGAAAATTGGACCTGGCTGCCAAATAGGAGTGGTGGAGTATCGGAACGATTTCTCACATGATCCGAAGGCGGCAATAAAAACGACGACTAAGATATAGAGGAGAAATGTGATGGGTGTCAGGCACCATGTGAAAAATTCACATGGTGCCTGACACCTTGTTTTATTTCTTTTTCATTTTATCTTTGTATTTAACGTGAAAGATAATCATTTTTAGGCCTGAGCCATAGTCAAAGGTTGCTAATAGGACGAGGAGGTAACTGAAAAACCCCCATCCATTTTTTTGAACATTATCAATGGCAAAGTAAGTAAACAACCCGCCAAGCAAAAAGTAAATTAATCCGGAAAACAAAGGTGAACGTCTCATAGAAATCCTCCGATAAAGTTTTGAACCGCCTCGGCTTCTCGCTGGAGCCTCTCAATGTCGTCTTTGTATACCGACTGAACCAAGACCACCAAGGTATTCATTGTGACATGGGCAAATATTGGGACGAAAATGGATTTTGTTTTTACATAAAGAAAGGCGAACGTAAAGCCCATGGCCGAGTATAACAGAATGTGCTGAAACTCCATATGGGCCGCGGCAAAAATGACTGAACTGATAAGAGCAGAAATAAAAAAGTTAAATCGTTGATGAAGAGCTCCGAAAATAATTTTTCGAAAAACGATTTCTTCTAAGATTGGTCCAATGATGCTCGTGACTATAATCGCTAAGGGAAAAGCTTCAATTATCGTCAGAATATCCTTTGTGTTTTCAGACCCCATCTTGATTCCTAATAGGTTCTCGATGATTGCGGCGGCGTACTGGGCAGCTAAAGCAAGGAAGATTCCTGAAATGGCCCATACCACCGAATGACCGAAAGAACTGCCATTTTTGCTGAAGCCTCGGTTGTTCATTTCTTTCCGTAATATAAAAATAATGAGTAATAAGGCAATCGTAAAACTAGCTAGAAGCCAGGAAGGAACAGCAAGACTTTGATTGATCCCAAAGTATTTAAAGCCAAACAAGAATAGGGGTATTCCGGCTAGGCTAGAAAACTGCATCGCGATGTAAACAATAATGATTATCCAATATTCCCGTTTCAAATAATCTAGTCTCCTTTAGATTCCATTTTATATTTTTGACGAATCGTCAATTTGTAATCATCCATTTTGACAAGGCCTCAAATCGCTTGACCTTTATATATACTATTCTTCATTCTACTCTTAAAACTGGCTTTGTTTCAATTTAGAAAGACTTTTTAAAAAAATGGGTATAGAAAATGACGTTTTTCACATACTTTATAAGGTTGTCAATCGGATTATTTTTTTTAGAAAAATTTATGCTTCACACTTGCAAAAAAATTTGAGATTCATTATTATAATAATTGTGTTAGCACTCATTCGTAGAGAGTGCTAACAAGTCAGAATTACATATATTTTTGAGGAGGTTGTTTGATTTGTTAAGACCATTAGGTGATCGTATTATCATTGAGCTTGTTGAATCAGAAGAAAAAACTGCAAGCGGGATCGTATTACCGGATTCAGCGAAAGAAAAGCCTCAAGAAGGAAAAGTTGTTGCCGTTGGTACTGGCCGCGTACTTGAAAGCGGAGAGCGTGTAGCACTTGAAGTTTCTGTAGGTGATCGTATTATCTTCTCAAAATACGGCGGTACAGAAGTGAAATACCAAGGAACAGAATATTTAATCTTACGCGAATCTGATATTCTTGCTGTCGTTGGCGCTTAAGATTTTTACTTAAAAAAATACAAAGAACTTAAAAGATTATGAGGAGGTTTTTAAACAATGGCTAAAGAGATTATGTTTAGTGAAGATGCACGCCGCGCAATGCTTCGTGGTGTTGATGCTCTAGCAAATGCAGTAAAAGTTACTCTTGGACCTAAAGGACGCAACGTGGTTCTTGAGAAAAAATTCGGTTCACCACTAATCACGAATGATGGTGTAACTATCGCCAAAGAAATCGAATTAGAAGATGCATTCGAAAACATGGGTGCAAAACTTGTTGCTGAAGTAGCAAGCAAAACTAACGATGTTGCTGGTGACGGTACAACTACTGCAACAGTTCTAGCACAAGCGATGATTCGCGAAGGCTTAAAGAACGTAACTGCTGGTGCTAACCCAATGGGTATCCGTAAAGGGATCGAAAAAGCAGTTATTGCAGCTGTTGAAGAATTAAAAGCAATTTCTAAACCAATCGAAAACAAAGCTTCGATCGCACAAGTTGCTTCTATCTCTGCTGCTGACGAAGAAGTTGGTCAATTAATTGCAGAAGCAATGGAGCGCGTTGGCAACGACGGCGTAATCACTATTGAAGAATCTAAAGGCTTCACAACTGAATTGGATGTAGTAGAAGGTATGCAATTTGACCGTGGTTATACTTCTGCATACATGGTAACCAACACAGATAAAATGGAAGCTGTTTTAGAAAATCCATATATCTTAATCACTGACAAGAAAATTGCTAGCATTCAAGAAATTCTTCCTGTTCTTGAGCAAGTAGTTCAACAAGGCAAGCCACTATTATTAGTTGCTGAAGATGTTGAAGGTGAAGCACTTTCTACTCTAGTAGTTAACAAGCTACGCGGAACATTCAATGCAGTTGCTGTTAAAGCTCCAGGCTTTGGTGACCGTCGTAAAGCAATGCTAGAAGATATCGCTGCTCTAACTGGTGGGGAAGTAATCACTGAGGAGCTTGGCCGTGAACTTAAGACAACTACAATCAGCTCTCTAGGACGTGCTGCTAAAGTTGTTGTGACAAAAGAAAATACAACAATCGTTGAAGGTGCAGGAGATTCTGCTGAAATCGCAGCTCGTGTAAACCAAATTCGTGTTCAATTAGAAGAAACTACTTCTGAATTTGACCGTGAAAAATTACAAGAGCGCTTAGCTAAATTAGCTGGCGGTGTAGCAGTTATCAAAGTTGGTGCTGCGACTGAAACTGAATTAAAAGAGCGTAAGCTTCGAATCGAAGACGCTTTGAACTCAACTCGTGCTGCAGTTGAAGAAGGTATCGTATCCGGCGGTGGTGTAGCCCTTCTTAACGTATACAGCAAAGTAGCTGAAATCCAAGCTGAAGGCGATGTAGCAACTGGTATCAACATCGTATTACGTGCGATGGAAGAGCCTGTACGCACAATTGCTCACAACGCTGGTCTTGAAGGATCTGTTATCGTTGACCGCTTAAAGCGTGAAGAAATCGGTACTGGTTTCAACGCTGCGAACGGTGAATGGGTAAACATGATTCAAGCTGGTATCGTTGACCCAACTAAAGTTACTCGTTCTGCATTACAAAATGCAGCATCTGTAGCAGCTATGTTCTTAACAACTGAAGCAGTTGTTGCTGACAAACCAGAACCAGCTGGCTCAGGCATGGGTATGCCTGACATGGGCGGCATGGGTGGAATGGGCGGCATGATGTAATTAGGGTTTTAAGCCTTATGTTGGAGAAATAGTTAAGGCTATTTTCACCCCTTTTTGTGAAGCTGTCATGTAAATAATTATTTTCAATAGCAATAACCACTTCCTAAAAAAATGAGGGAGTGGTTTTTTGTGTTATTAAAATTTGCTTATCAAGATTTTTTGGATGACAGACGTTTCAAGAATACAACCAAGACGAATATAAAAAATTATGAAATGCTGTTAGGGAAGTTTGTGGATTATTGCATTGAGAACCAAGTAGTTAATGTTGAAGACATTACCTACAGCCATGTTCGACAATATCTCTTACAATGCCAAGAGAAGGGCGATAAACCTAGTACCATTAACACAAAGCTATTAAGAATCAGAGCCTTTTTAAATTACATGGTAGAATGTGAGGTCATTAAGAATAACCCAGCCAAGAAGGTCAAAATGCAAAAAGATGATGTAAAGATTGATGTCTTCAGTGATGATCAAATACGGCAGATGTTGAACTTCTACAGAAGGATAAAACAACGTGAAAAAAGCTATGTGGCTTATCGGGATTACATGATTATTGTTACAATTCTTGGTACTGGAATCAGACGGGGTGAGGTCATAAATCTTCAATGGTCAGATGTGGATTTCATTAATAAATCAATTTCTGTTTTTGGGAAAGGCAGAAGGAAAGAAACGATTCCGATTACAGATAAATTGGCGAAGGAACTTGGAGGATATCAGACTTTCTGTAAGCAATACTGGGGAAATCTAAGTGATTATGTTTTTGTGAAGCGGGATAACACTCAATTGACCGACAACTCTTTGATGTTAGTTTTTAATTATCTAGGTAAAAAAATGAATTTTAAAGATATGCGGGTATCTGCTCACACATTCCGACACACCTTTTGCCATCGCCTTGCTATGTCTGGAATGAGTGCCTTCGCCATTCAAAAGCTTATGAGACATAAAAACATTGCTGTAACAATGCGATATGTAGCCATGTGGGGAAATGAATTGAGAGAGCAAAATGATAAGTATAATCCATTAAATACATTAGATGTTTAGAGTGGGAAAGAAGAGAGCAGTAATAAGACTGTTCTCTTCTTTCTGCTTGTCAGTAAGACATTAGCTGCGGTGAGTCGAAAGCCCTCTATATTAAATGTCATAATCAATAGCTGTTTTTCCATATTAAAAGTCGGTATGTTTTTATTCTTGCCCTTGTATATCAACGTATATCAACAAACTAAGATTAGGAGTAATTTAATGCAATTGGTCCTTGGTATATCACGATATTCCTAAACAAGGGTCGCAGGAGGATATCCCCTTAAAAGATTTAGAATGATGGAAACTAAGAATTTGATCATCTTTAAGAATAATGATTCTTAAACGTTGCTCTATATAGGAATTGCTCTACTGTATTACTAATATAGTATTACAGTAAAAAACAAAAAATAATATCTCTTAAAATAATGGGTATAATGGCAGGGATTTGTGGGAGATTAATACTGTTATCTATTACCAAATAGGAGGATGCAATATGGCTTTAATGTATGCAAAGGTAAGAATTAAAGGGACAAAACCGCTGCTTTTTCATTCATTTACAACAGAAACTCTATCCTTAGAAAGAAGGGAGCGTACAGGCGTAGCAGGTAATGACCCAGAAGAATGGAAACGTACTTATACAGCTAATGAAAATGGTCAACTGTATGTTAACCCTTCTTATGTTTTTGGATGTATGAGGGAAGCTTCTAAATATACCAAGAATGGTCGTGGTTCTATTCAACCAAAGCTTTCTGCAACTCTTCAAGTGTTGTCAAGTCATATTTACTTTAATAGATTTATGCCAGAGAAGATTACAAAAGATGAAAATGCACCTGTATATTTAGATGTTCGTTCGGTTAGGAATCCTTCTACCAAGGGTCGTAATGTACGGTATCGTGTTGCGCTATCTGCGGGCTGGGAAACCGAATTTGAAATTATTTGGGATAATACATTAGTAGCGTCGCAACAAATTGAAGCTATTTTGAATGATGCAGGAATGCTTATTGGATTAGCAGATGCCCGATCTATAGGTTATGGGAGATTTGAAGTAAAGTCTATTGAACCCATGCCATATGATAAATTTAAAAAAAGTCACAAGAAGGTAGGATAATGCCTAAAAAGCGGCAACCTAAAGAGGTATGGATGGTTACGAGGAAAAGGATATGGTTAAGAGATAATAAATGTTGTGTTAGATGTAAGAAAACAATTGAATTAGATATCTGTCATATTGACCATATAAAAAGTGGAAAGCTAGGTTCTAATGAAGATAGTAACCTGCGAACGCTATGTCGTGTATGTCATGTATTACGAGCAGATTTAAGGCATAGAGGGATGATTGCAAAAGCTTTATCTGATGGAATTATCCCTCCAAGCTGGAGACATTTGGTTTGGGAAGATTATGAGTAGAAAACGAAACATAGGGTTAATCCCCCCTATGTATGATAGGAATTAGTTCAGCCTATCACTGATGAGTTGTGAACTAGTGAGGCTAGGTGCGGTAAGGTGTGGTTTGGAACGGTAAGGTGAGGTTGGGGAAGGTGCGGTACGGTATGGTATGGAAACTAAATTAGTGTGAAAAGTTACGAGATTCTATCGTAACTTTCCTCTATTTGGTATAATTACCATTGGTAAAAGGAGAGGGTATTATTGGTCAAAGAAATAGAAAAAACTATAAAGTCTACTGCTATTTTTTCGGATAACGAAAAATACAGATATCAATTGTCGAGAATTTGGGATGAAAATAAACCGAAAGCTACAGTTGTTATGCTGAATCCCAGTAAAGCGGATGTGCTAATAACTGATAGAACAGTAATGAATGTTACTAACTATTTAGTTGAAAATGATTATGGATCAATAACAATTGTAAATTTATTTGCATATAGGGCAACTGACCCTAAATTCCTTAACCAACGAGATGAGGTTCAAGAATCATTAAATAACGATTATTTAAAGGAGTCTTTTTTTGACTCAGATACAATAATAGTAGCTTGGGTTAGGGATAAAGATAAGTATGTAACGAGAAAAAGAGAAGTCGAAAGGTTATTGATTCAATATAAGAGCAGGGTTAAATGTTTTGAGGACGGTAATGGAAAAATTCTAAGACATCCTCGTGATTTAGGATGTGATTGGAAACTTGTAGAATACGAGTTTATGTATATATAAAGTTAGAGATTTAAGCCAATAAACAGCTAAATCGAAAAGGGGTACTAGCTATACCAAGTTAACTAGCACCTCAATTCACGCAACATGGTATAAAAAAACCGATACGAGACGGATATTACCTGCTTTTTCAATATAAAAACATCCAAACCATGAGTATTATCAATGTAAATTTCGATATGAATGTTTTTGCAGCTTTCACTCCTGTTGGTAAATAAATGTAATCATGGCGAAGCTATTCAATTACAGGATGAATCGTATTATAATAATGATTATTAATTGAAAATTAAAAAGTATATGAAGGAGTTGAATTTACATGCAACCGCCTCTTAAGGAGGCACACTTATATTCTGTATGCCTATGATGTATTCATAGGGTTAGGCTGTTAGTATGCCTATATTGGACAGGGATAAGTGTGCTTTCTAACGAGGTAGGAACATGTAGATTCACTCCTTTTTTTGCGTTGTTTTAAGGAGCGGTTAAAATGAATTTTGACAGAATAAAGGGCATTCGCTTCGCTCACTCTGCCGCCTCCCTACGGTCGTTAGCGGGACGCTCCCTTCGGTCACTTCGCCACCTAAAGGTGTCGACCCCACCAAGCTCAAGCCTATGAAAGAAGTATTAACTCCATTTAAACACTAGTATGGAATAGGGTTTAAGGGTTATAAAAAGCGTGCATATTTTGACATAATATTAATTGTGTACCTAGTAATATATTACGACAAAACTTGCACACTATTTAAACAGTCCACTAATTTGTAATAGATCTAACTAATTCATAAAAGGAGTGAGAGAAATGGCTGTCATTGACAGTCTCTAATTGAAAGTAGGTAATAAAAGTGGAACAAAAAATCAGATTAACAACAGAAGAATTTGTAATGAAATTTGGAACGAAGGAGCAGAAGGCTAAGTTCAAAAGTAACGGTAAATTAGGTTCTAGAACTAGACAGTCTGTTATTAACACAGCTGAGCAGGAATATGTAGTAGATATTGTTAAACAAGGCAGGAGTAACATATACGTATGTACTAAGCGTGATGAAAAGGTTATGAAGAAAGACGGTCGTGTAAGAAGCGGTAGAGAACAAGTTGAACATAGAATCCCAATGGACATAATTGTAGCGACTCACTTAGAATACGATATGACGAAACAAGCCAGTATGAGTTTAGGTAAATGGGCAGTTGAATTCGGACTAATTACAGAGCTTGAATGTGACTTATTACGTTCTAGACACAGAAGTACTCTACGTCAAAAGCATATTGATTTGGCTATTGAGAATGATCTTCTTGAAGAGGACCAAACGAAGCTATTAGATGAGTTTACACTTTACTGCCTCGAGATATACGGTCAATTGGTTAAGACCTTAGAGCATATGAAAAAATGTGGTATCATCTTATTCTATGAGAACTGGATTGGATATAGTAAAGATGGAAAGGTCAGTATAAACCCCGAAATAATGAAGAAAATTCAAAAGACTAGACGGGATCTTATGAAGAAACATGATGTTGTTGAATTCAACCTAACTGCACATCGTAATGCTAAAAAAGTAATACACTTCAAGCGGGAATGGAAAGAGGCATTAGCAGAAGTTAAAGACGAGTCTGGAAATGTCTTAGGCATAAAGTATTACTGGAAAGAATACGCTGTGATATTGAAGGCTTCAAGTAAAGCAGTACAACGATACCTCGAAACATATTGTGCGGATGTATTAGAAGCATATGTGACTAATAAAGACCTATTCATCAACGAAAATGAAGTGGACTATGTGATTAAGCGTAAAGCGAATTTCATTAAGAAGGCAGAGAAACACCATAAGCAGAAGCTAAAGGAATACAAGGAGATGAAGGTTGAGTTTGCTGCAGCAGAAGATGAAGAGCTAATTAGATACTTTTACACACAGCAAGAACTTGAGGATATCATTGCAGGATATGACCTAGGCGTTAAGAGGTTACACTTACAGAAGCTGTATATGGAGCGGATGGGACAGCTATTCGATCTGTATAAGTTAAAAGTCTACACCAATTAAAATACTTTGAAAGAGTCTCTTAATTAGGCTCTCTTTTTGTGTTGGAACGGATGATTGGTCACAGTCGGAAATCAAGATACTTACAGAACTAATAAAACTTCTCTTTTATTTTGTTTACTATAGAAGTTAGACTTCAAGCTTTATTAGAAATGACATTTTGCCTACTTAAACATTAGATTTGTTCCCAATTAATGTTGAAAAGGCGCTATAATTGATACTGATGTCCTATTAGAAAGGAGTGATGAACAAATGACACCAAGTGAACAGCAAGGTCTAAAAATAGCGGTTGAGGTCTTCGATAAAAAATGTCAAAAACTGGTGCGACACCGTAGACCGAATATTTACCTAAAATCAAATGCGGAACTTTTTAGCGATTGGTTTGAAGACGGATTGGAAGAATATAATATTCAAAAATTAGGTGCAAACGCACACCCTGACCTTATTATTGACGGTGTAGGTATGGAATTAAAATCTCTTCGTGCTAATGGTCAAATTCAGTTCAATTCAACAATTCCTTGTGGTGGATTCCGTCACGGTGACATTTCTGGAGAATGTTACTACGCAGTTGCACGTTATACGACAGAACGCAATTATGGTTACCTTGAAGACTTCACCATTTGTGACGGTGATTTTTTCAATCATGATCGCCAAAGAGCGTTTGCCCACCACAACGAGCAAGAATCAGGTTTTGGAGATTATGGGGATGGGGTATGTCGACATCGTAAAATGTATTCTTTCCCAAGTCCGTTAAGGACAGTTAATGGAATATCATTGATTTCTAAGTTTGATAATGTTCACGAATTATACCCGCATTTAGATTTTGATACACAGATGGAACGTATCAATATACGTGGGGAAATATTTCATTTCTATGTCTATCGGCACAATTTGTTGCCGTAAAATCAAAAATTATAGACAAGCCTCTATATTTCTGGTACATTCATTATATATAAATTTCACGTACCAGATCGAGGGGAGAAATTAATGAAAACTACACAGTTAATTTCCTTGTCTAAAAAAGAACATAGGGAATTGATGAATAAGATTGAAGACCTTTCCAACAAAGAAAACAGGTCGCTTTCTGAAACAATAATGCACTTATTAAGTATTGGGTACGGTGAGTACATAAATCGGACCTTTGATGATTCCGTTCCTTTTTCGGTTGTTTCTCTATTTGCAGGAGCGGGCGGTTTAGATACTGGATTGAAAATGGCTGGATTTAACGTGATATGGGCAAATGAAATCGACAAAGACGCTTGTGAAACTTATGTTGCCAATCACCCAGAAACGTATGTGGAACGTGGTGATGTTCGTAACGTTAAAGCTTTTCCAAAGGCAGATTTGGTTGTTGGTGGATACCCATGCCAAGGCTTCTCATTAGCTGGAAATAGACTAATCACAGACGAGCGCAATTACTTATATCGGGAATTTGTACGCTGCTTACGTCAAGCTAATCCGAAATTCTTTATTGCTGAAAACGTAAAAGGGTTGCTTACAATGGCGGGCGGTCAAATTATCGAAGCAATGATTCAAGACTTTAAAAACGAAGGTTATAACGTTTCACACCATCTGGTAAACGCAAAAGACTATGGTGTTCCACAAGATCGTGAACGTGTATTGATAATAGGTGTTCGTGAAGATCTTGCTTTTAAATACGAGTTACCAAACCCAACACACGGCAGTGGCATGTTGGAATTAAAACCGTATGTGACATTGAGGGACGCAATTGGACACTTAAAGCCTAGTGAAGTTGGTGAAGTTTATGATAGTACGTTTTCTTCACGTTATTTAAGCCGTAACCGTAAACGTAGTTGGGACGAAGTAAGCTTTACTATTCAAGCAAGCGGAAGACATGCGCCACTACATCCAAGCGGTGAACCCATGATTAAAGTCGGACCAGATGAATGGATTCTTCCAGAAACATCAGAACACCGCAGGCTTTCCGCAGTAGAATGTGCATTAATTCAAACTTTTCCGCCCGATTACATTTGGAAGGGAAGTCTTGGTGCAATCCATAAACAAATTGGAAATGCCGTGCCTTGCCTTCTAGCAAAAACAATCGCAAAACCGATGTACGATTTCTTAAAGCAATACTATGCTCAAGAAAAAGACCAACAACAAACAGAACTTATTGAGCAATACGCTTAATCGGAGGATTAAGGTGGATAATTTTAAAAAATCGTTAGACGAAGCAAATTACAGCTTTTCAGAAGTTGAGCGAAGAGTGGGAAAAGATTGAAGTAACACATTCAGATAAGCTTGCAGAAAAATATCCGTTTGACAAAGATTTTATGGAAATCATAGCGGATATGCGGGAATGGAAAGAAAGTTTGGATAAATAGTTAAACGTTGGGCTTCCTTTGGAAGTCCTTTATTGTATCTTAGCTTTTTCAACGAACTCAATAATACCATTTATGACTTTTTCAAAATCCTCTTTAACTTGGTGTTCCCAGATTCTTAAAACATGCCAACCTTTTTCAAAGTAATAGTTATTAACTGTATAATCACGTTTGGCATTTCTATAAAGCTTCTTCTCCCAGTATTCAACGTTACTTTTCGGAAGGTGACCATGTAGCGGACAATTATGCCAAAAACACGAATCAAGAAAAATCACAACTTTATACTTTTTGATAGCAATATCAGGTTTGCCAAATAAATCCTTCACGTTTCTTCTATATCTTAGTCCACGTTGCCATAACTCTTTGCATACAATTTCTTCAAGCTTAGTTGTGGAACGTATAGACCGCATTATATTACTTCGTACTTCTGCAGAAAACTTATCAGCCAACACAGATAACCTCCCTTGAAAAGACTACTTTATTAGTTATAGCCTTTCTACGAAGGCTTAAAACGGTTTGCACGACTTAAGAATCATTGCTACCGTTCAGTTGCTAAAATAAAAAAGATGATTTTCTTAACGATAAAGGTAAGTTACGATCGTGGCATGCCATTTTGCGTTATGTGTCTTGTATTGAGTAGTGAAATTAAGATAATACATAAAGCGAAAAATAACTAAATCATTCCCATAATTCACCATGATATAATACTCTATATTGTCTAAATAACAAAAGAGGAGGAAGATTATTACCAAATGGCGATTCCTTATGGTGAAAAAAAAGAGCGTATCTTAAAAGCGATTGATTATATCAATATCCATGGAGTGCCAGAAAGAAGACGTTCCATCAAATATGATTTGCTCTTCAATGGCACTCTGTATCCACCTAAATATGTAATAGATTTAGCTAATATAGATGGAGAGGAATTAAGGGATAGTGATGGTAATAAAATTGGTATGCACCGTTTTTTGGAAAGTTTAGGTTTCAAGATATTGTACCCAAATGATGAAATAGATAGAGAGCAGTTTAACCGCCCCTACCCTTCTGAAAATGAATTAGTTTCCGAACATGAAAATACAAAGTATATACCCAAGTTAGAACCGTCAAAACGGTCAAGGGAATATAACTATTACAGAAATGATGAAAAGGATTCTATCATCTATGAATACCTTTTTAATTCAATGTCGCACCGTTGGCTCGACGAGCATATATTGGGGATTGCATTGGATAAGAGGACTGGTCACGAATCAATGAATATTCTTCATTTCATAGGGTTAAAGGACAAGCATAAAGGAATATTCAAAGACTATAGTATTAACGAGGCAATAGGCATATTAGAACAACAGAAAAAGGAGTTTAGTTTAGTTATTCAATCTATACAAAGATATCAACAGGGAAGTGTTGTAAAAGAGATTGAGACTGGCTCTACTGATGCTGCTTTAGGTGAATTAGAAACTTTTGTTCTAACTAATGCAGTTAACAAAGAAATAACAGAAACCGAGAAAGAGCAAATCTATAAGTCTAGAATTGGTCAATCCGCTTTTAAAAAGGCTCTATTGGCTGTTGAAAAGAGATGTAGACTATGTGGTGTCTCAGACGAACGTTTCCTAATTGCTAGTCATATCAAGCCATGGAGTCAATCTAATCATCAAGAGCGGCTAGATGTTAATAATGGACTGCTGCTTTGTCCTAATCATGATGCCTTATTTGATAAGGGATTCATTAGCTTTAATGATAATGGTGAAATGTTAATCTCAAATAGCTTAGATGAACCTACAAGACTTTTTCTAAATATCAATAACACTATGAAAGTAGTATTTAATGATGGACAATTGAAATACATGAAATGGCATCGGGATAATCTATTTCAGGCTGATCAATTGGCTTAATACCTATATAAACAAGAAGAGAAACTTTTAGTAAAAAAGCATGCCACAATCATGCCTTACCTTTTTGTTATAATTTCAATTTCTAACGTATTGATGTAGAATTCTTCAAACTCAGGTAAAATCTCGGGACAATAACGAATTACCATTAAAGATGAACACAAATTTACAAAACTTATGCCAAGATAGCAGAGGGTATCATAACCAGAATGACGATATCTAAGTGGTGCTAGGAATTGTTTCTTTGTTTTTTCGTTAGTTACAATATTCTGGAGTGCTGTAAATCCATGGGTTTCTAATGAATAACCTGAATACAATAGAGGGTGCGTGACTTCAAAACTTGATGCTAATTGAGTGAAACTACTTGCACTCCCATAGAGACTATACCACTTGGGAGGAAAATGTTTGTTTTTCTTTTCTAACTTTGCTTTTTCTTTCAGCCATACTTTATTTACTGATTTTAATGGTTCTTTTGATAAAGAGGATGTAAATTTTGTAACCTTTTCTTTCAGTTCTTCTAACGTGTATATAGTCGAAAATTCGCCAGATTTAATTGCTTTTTTTGCCCATGTCAACTGTTCGTGCATGTAAGCAACATAATATGAGTTTGCTCGATTTGCCAATAAATCCTCATTTTCAAAAATGAATTGCATACCAATAGAAGTTTCGTACAATGTTCTAAATGTTGAGGTGGCTGCACTGTTTGAATCATGGTCTAGAAGAATAAATAAGCCATCTGCTTGCTCTAATACCTTTCTATACATCGAAATAATGATAACATCATGATGTTTTAAATTTTCTTTACGAGCAGACAATTCTAGTATTTGTTGTCCAGCTATTATCGCTTTACTCAATGTATTAAGGTTTGGATTCTCAATGGCATCTTCAATATCTGTATTTAGAATTTCATCAAATAAACTCAAGCTGACCCCTCCGTTTTTTCATGACTGCCTACGACTAGTTCTTAGGTTCATGTTTTAGCCAATGAGAATGTTCAGGATTTTTGTCCAATACATAGATATCAATAACACCTCCGACGGTATCAACTTGGTCAATGACCTCCGTGAATCCCTTTTGATAAAAATCAAGTGCCTCATTAAAGGTCCAATCATCGGTTTCAGTATCAAAATATGACTTTATAATCGGGTACACCTCTTCGTCTCCTACGACTGCCTTCTTTCCTCCCCAATTAAATTTTTGAAAGTGTGATTGATAGGTATGGATTTTGGGCTTTAATTCCCCATTTCCATTTGGCTCAAACTTTGCAAGTAAAAAGCAAAAACGATTGTCTACGCTAAAAGGATTCCGCCCCATACTTTCACTTAATGTTCTGTTCCACATTTTCACAAGTCCTAGTAGTAACTGTTCTCCTGTAGCTTTTGAAATGATTTGTTGGTTTAATTCAAGAAAACGCTCCGTAATTTTATTTAAATCAAAATGATTCCCCGCACCTATATAAACTTTTCCTAATCCTGCATGACCAATTACGATCTTGTTCTCAACAGGAATAATTTTATCCTCTTCATCAGTATAGTCGATCATTTTTCCTTGATCGTCTCTAGTAGATGAACGGCTGTCTGCCATCATAATGATTTTGTCTTGCCATGTATAAGCTACTACCATTGTCATAAATGATTTCCCCCATCACGAAATAAATATTCCAAATTATACTAACATTCCTCCAACAAGGATTCGTATAAGAACTTGCTGTAATTATGTAAAATATACCAATCATTATTTTACCATATATCCGACGATGAGGAATGACAGCAAAACTAAAAATAAGGGATACTTTATCATTGTATCTCCTTTTGTTAGTAAGTGAAGGTAGTACCAGTACCTTAAAGCACACGCCTACAGACGCTCCGAATGACTCGTTGAGGTGTTCTAAGAGTCTCCGCTACACACTTTTCCTACCCCTTTCCCTCAATTCGAAAATGTGCTTATGATTGAATCTGTGGGCATTATGTAAGTCTCATGTGAGGGATGCTCCTATCTAACCCATTTGGGAACTAAGATGTCATTTTGGCGACACTCGTTTCTTGATAAAATTTGAACTTGAAGAGTTAACTCAAGGCGGGGTTCGGTGTGAACAGGGAGCGATAACTTCAAACCCTTACCTATTGCAATCATTAATAAAAAATTAGAGATGGAGGTAGTTCTATTGTGCTTGGTATAAATGATTACAATCCAACATTCTACACCGACTTGAATGAGTTTATTAAAGAGCAAAGAGATAGCTTAAGGTCGCTAATTGGTTTAAAATTGGATGAAGTTTGGACAGTACATGAAATGTCTGATGGTGAGTTTTGGTCAGATTGTCCTGTTATTTTAGGTATAGGTGGACAACAGTTAGAGTTTTGTTCGTTTAATGATAGGGAAATTGCTGTTACTTGGAATGAAATTGATTTAAAGGAAAAGTTAGATTGGTACGGTAATCAGGAATTAATTCTGGAATGGCGAAAGAGTGCTATTGGAAATATCTCTTCATTTATTGGAAAGCAAATAGAGGAAATTGAAGTAATTGAAATGACTCAAGAGGCATTTGATTCAAAAGGTAGGCTACTTCATTCTAACCTTCTGTTAAATGGTTTAGGTTTTTGTATTGGTGCAAGTTATTTTTCAATTTTTAATGCTTTTGATGAGACTGGCTTTTCATATTTGAGAGATGAAAATCTTATATATACTAAGCTTTAACTTAAGTCTAATCCTTAATTCAACTTACTGCTGCGTTTCTGTACTAAGCAGGAACGCTTTATCCTGTTAGGGAAAGGGGAACTTCAAACCCCTTATCTATCTGTAATAAGAAGACAGCAACGCTTTTACTTTTTGTAATAAAGTGGCAGAATAGTCAAAGAAGGAATTGTTGAACTACACGGAGGAAATTGTAAAATGAGTAGATTAGATGAAGATTGGCAACAGCGTTGGTATCAACTGTGTGATAAACATGATGAAAAAGGTTACGAAAGTCTTAGTTCAGATGAAAGAATATGGTATAACGTTAGAGGATTAATTGATGCAATCGAAAATGGTGGTCTAATAAGTTTTTATAATAATCATGGTGCTGATGACCTTGATGATACAATGGAAGATTTACAAAAAATAGATGCAATTGATGTTATTAATATGTTAGAAGAAGTGAATCAATTATTTCCAAATGGTAAGCCACCGAAGGATATTGATAAACGAAATGAAGTTATCGATTCTTGGGAGGATGGGCAGTACGAGGATTTATTAGAGTCATTAGACGATAGATTTTACGACGAACTACAAGAGAATCTAGAACTCAAGTTGGACAAGGTTGTTAGAAGGTTACTTAGTTGAACAGGAAGCGTTTCTGTATCAAGACAGGGACGCTTTTTTGTGTTGTGGTTAGTCGAGCGGGAAGTATAGTGAGTACAATTAATCATGTCTCAGACGCTCAGAATGGCTCGTGGTGGTGTTGAGGGCGTCTCCCCTCCTCTTATATCCTTTATCTATGTTGTATTTCTGGAATTGAATCTGAGGGCATTATGTAAGCCTCATATCAGTCCTTAGTGTGTAGGCGTGAAATAGAAACCACACACATCCACAAACAAACATTCGTTATATTTCCGATACGACTCAGATATTGAATGTGATTTAGTGCGTTAAAGTGATAAATCAGATAGTAATAAACTGATGTTGTTCGATAAGGGTAATCGAAATAGATTATGCTCCCAAGGCAATATATCTTATACCATCCTTGTACATAGCTTATGGCTAACCCTTAATAGTGCAAATACTTGAAAGTTATTGCACCTTTTTAACGACCTTGCTATAATAGGCTTAGAGAGGTGCAATAACATAGTGCAATAAGTCGCTGATGAAAAGTGAGGAAAACCAATGAAATATGGATATGCAAGAGTTTCGACATTAGCACAAGATTTAGAGGTTCAAATTCAAGCATTACAAACGGAAGGATGCGAGGTAATATACAAGGAGAAATTCACAGGTACTAAAACAGATAGACCTGAGTTTAACAAAGTGCTTGAGGCATTACAAGAAGGAGACACCTTAGTCGTAACAAAGCTAGATAGATTTGCAAGATCAGCAGTTGAAGGTATTCAAACAGTTAAGGATCTATTAGCAAGAGGTGTAAAAGTTCACATCCTTAATATGGGACTGGTTGAAAATACCCCAACAGGAAGGTTGATTTTCAATATACTAAGTTCATTCGCAGAGTTTGAACGGGATATGATTGTTGAACGTACTCAAGAGGGTAAAGCATTGGCTAAGCAACGTGATGATTTCAGAGAAGGAAGACCGAGAAAACACTCTAAGCAACAAGTACAACATGCTTTAGTATTGCTTAAGACACATACATATAAAGAAGTTGAAGCAATGACAGGAATAAAGAAGCGAACACTCATTAACAGAAAGAATGAACTAGAGGCGAAGCATATAGAGAAAGGTGAATAGAATGAAACAAGCATTTTTCAATGAACTGGTAAAACAAGATGTGAAGTTTACAATCGAAGATAAATGTAAGTACTTCAGTGATTTTAAGCTTTACTGTGAAGAAATGGATTTTACAACAGAAGAAGAATTAGTGAAAGGCGCTTTCGAATATGTAACGTGCCAGATTCATTATGGTATATTTAGGTAATAAAAAGACAAGGAAAGGTGATAAACTATGCAAGGAATCTTAGGTGAAATTGGAAAGGCTTTAATCACATTACAAGAGCAAGGTGAAGTAATTATTGGAAGAACCGATGAAATTTATGTTGATGAAATTGCTTTTTATGTTGAAGAAACTCTAAAAGGAGTAAAGGCGGCTTATAAAACAGAGGTGATAGAGCCTAGCATGAAGATTAAGATTGCATTATATGATTAATGATAAACTTTACATATAACCAAACAAGGCACAGGGTAAGCTCTTAGGAAGACCTAAAACATCTATTACATATGCATTTGAGATGGCTTACAAGCAATGGAAAGCAGGAAATATCACTGCAGTTGAAGCAATGAAGAAATCTAATATGACTAAGGCTACATTCTATCGCAAAGTAAAGGAATATGAAGCAAGCTAGGGAGACTCAGAAAGGGGTCTTCTTTTCATTATGTTGATGGTATGGGGGGGCGTATTTTCCACACTTTCATTAGTACTTTTAAGCAAAATCGACTTAGGTAGCTACAAATCTACACCACGATTTTTTACGATTACATCCATTCGAATAGCCTCTACTTACATAGCTTCATTGGGTGGGGCATAGATGTATGAAACCCATTGTCGGTTCAAGCCATATATCATGGTTCTTATGTTTGAATGATACCTTTTTGAGGTACTTTAAACCCCATACCAATAGTCTAAATGAGCGCAAAATTAGTGGTTAATATCAATATTTGTATTAGCACTTTACAGTTTGCAATCACTACTTTATAATTTTTATTGAAGCATTATCACGAGAAGTGGTTACTGCTAGTTGAAAATGAATAATATATGATAGCAAAACCCAATAATGCCAAGGGTTGACCCAACTAAAGTTACTCGTTCTGCATTACAAAATGCAGCATCTGTAGCAGCTATGTTCTTAACAACTGAAGCAGTTGTTGCTGACAAACCAGAACCAGCTGGTGCTGGCATGGGTATGCCTGACATGGGCGGTATGGGTGGAATGGGCGGCATGATGTAATAAACATCATAAAGCCTTGATATATAGGGGTTTTTAAGTGATTGAGGTTTAAATGCTCATACTTTTGCTCATAATGAGTAAAAAATTCAACTTCATAAGCTAAAAGCTCATTTATTAGAGAAGGTCTTTCATCAATTTACTAAATTGGTGGGAGGCCTTTTCTTCCATGTTTGCGGTCATATGAGCGTAAATATTCATGGTAGTGTTAATGTCCGTATGTCCTAAACGCTGCTGAATCTCCTTAACACCTACACCCGCTTCAATCAATAAAAATGTATGTGTATGTCTGAACGAATGAGGGGTAATATTTTTATCAATATTGGCCTTTTTTAATAAACGTTTTAGCCTAGTTTCAATTACTTTTCTTAATTGTGGGTGTCCATCATTTCGTGCAAAAATAAACAGGTTTTCAATATAAAGGGGACCTTTTTGCAATTTTATCTCTTTTTGTTTGATTTCATGTCGCTTTAACATTTTAACAAGTCTTTCATCAATTCGAATGGTTCGTATGGAGCCTGCTGTTTTAGGTGAAAGTAACTTATATTCCTTAAAATTATTGTTGGGATTGTATAAGGTTTTAGTAACACGCAATGATCCCTTTTCTTTATCAAAATCAGACCATTTAAGAGCAAGTAACTCCCCAATACGTAAACCTGTATAGGATAATGTAGTAAAAATTAAGGAATCCATTTCTAAACCATCTGAATTAGTAGTACGTAAAAATAGTGCAAGCTCTTCTTTTTCTAAAAACTTTATTTCCTCCTGTTGGCTTTCAATCTCCTCAACCCTTACTTGATATTTTGGTAATTGGGTATTTTCCGTGGGATTAATTTTAATAAGTCCTAGCTCAACTGCATGATTAAAAATCATTCGGCCACAAGCATGAATACCACTTACATAATTACGGCTATATTTTTCAGATAGTTCTACTATTCGTCTTTGGTAAATTTGTTTGCTAATCTTTTTTAGTGGATAGGGACCCCATACTTTTATAAAGTGTTTCATTTCTTTACTACGTGCTCTAACGCTGCTTATTTTTGCATTTTGGGCATATAGCTTTATCCAGTCTTGTGCAAACGATTCAAACGTCATTTTAGTTTCTTTAATAAATCCCCCATTTTCAATTTCCGCTTCAACTTTTCGAGCGGCTGAGGCTGCCTCTTTTTTCGTGGCAAACCCCGATTTGGTTATTTGTTTTTGTTTCTGTGTTAATGGGTCTATACCTAGAGAGACAGTATAAGACCATTTTCCATTATTCCGTTTTCGTATATATGCCATATTAAATTTCTCCTTATTATTTTTTTTCTTTTTTTAATCGGTTGTTGTATGCCATTTCACAACTAGATCTTTTCCTATTTGGTAATGCAGGACAATATCTTTGTCTTTTGTGTGTAACCTCAAAAATATGGCCGCAATATTCACATTCACGGACCTCTACATTGTTAGATAAAGCCTTTGCCAATTGAAAATATGCAAAGTTGAATAGATCAGAAAACCATGCACCCGGATTATATGAACCGTTTTGGTAATCAAGGTAAGTACTAAAATGAAAAGTATCTAATCTTGATAGTAAATCCGCTAAATGTTTTTTGGCTATTTCTATTACATCTTCATCATCATTTAAATTAGGCTTAGGAAGCAGGGAACGAATTTTAGGGATATTATTGGTTTGAATAATCTTAAACCATTCAAAATTTTGCTTATAAATTGCAATTTTTTTATTCAGAACAGAAACAGAGCTAAAAGGGAAAAATATACAATCGCCATCAAGTATAAATTCAAAACCCATATCATCCATAATGCCGGTTGGTAAACCAAAATGCCTTGAAAATCTTAATAGTGATTCAAAATCAAAGACCTCTAACTTGGCTATTTCCGTATATAATGAATGAGCATCTTGAAGTTTATATTTGTTTGATATATTTGACATACCATCGGGGGTAACCCCTAGCCTCATCGGGTCATTGAAAAAACTTTCTTCTTTCATTCGGTAGTAGACCTCATCTTCTTCTTTCTGGTTTGTTTCTTCTTCGATTTTTTGATTCCTTTTCAGAATAGTTATTAAATCATTAAAAGGTATCTTTTTATAATCAGCCCATCTTTTTTTACTTGTCTCAGAAGTACGATTAAGGAAATCACCATGGAAATTTTTTTCGATAATAAATTCTTTCTTTAGGTGCCTTTTCCAAAAGTCAATGTTTACATTGGGAAATGAGAACATTGGGTCCATGTCCAGAAATGAATCAAAGGGATAGTCTTCTAGTGCTATGTCTTCAAAAAAGTGATAATCGCTAAAGATTAATATCTCTTGGTCATATTGTAGACTATTTAAAAAATTATTTTTCATGTCGTACCTCTTTCTGATTTTGAAGTTATATTTAAGAAAAAGTCTGTGAAGAGCTAAATTTTTTATTGAATTTTGATTGTTTTACACCGAATATTCATTTTTAACGACATAAAACAATATAATAAACTCCTTTTTAAGTGTTGAAATTAAAAAATTTATATACTACAATTAATTACAGATTAGCACAACTACGACATAAACAACAACATTTTTTTGCAATTTATGTGTAGGAGGTGGGTTCTTGTGTTTAGAAAACGTAATCTGAATGTTGTAGAAGCAAAAGGTAGAATCCCTTATTGGGTAATTGCTGAACGGCTGGGGGTTCATGAAAATACAATTCAAAACTGGATGAAGAAGGAAATGCCTAAGGAGCGTAAAGAAGAAGTACTAGGTGCAATTGCTAAGATTAAGGAAGAAATTGAAAAGAAGGGTGATTCGTAAGTGCATAAGGAGAATATTATCCAATTTTCTTTAAATGAAGAAGGTTTGAAAGAACTATATCTATCAGAAGTACAGAAGCATCTGGAAAATATGGAAATGGATACTATGCTTATGGACAGTAAACAACTATGTAAAAAATTAAACCTCTCATGGCCAACTATAGAAAAACTATTTCTCTATGATCCTAACTTTCCAAAAATGCGTGTAGGTAAAAAGTGGTTATTTAACCGAAAGGAGGTTCAAAAATATATCGATTACTGGTCGGATGAAATAAGACAAAAAGGAGGGACAATCAATATAGATTAGTTTAATACTGTATGGTGTATGCCTTTGAGGGGAGGGATTAGTGATAGGAATGAATGGAAGTACTGGATTGGTAAATAAAGATAGTCCAATATTACAAGCAGCATTAGGATATAGTCGATTGCTCAAATGGTCAGTATTTCCCCTACATTCGGTAGTTAATGGGCATTGTACTTGTAATAATAAAGAGTGTACAAGCCCAGGAAAGCACCCCAGAATATATAACGGCTTGAAATCAGCTACAACAGATAAAGCTACTATAATAAATTGGTTTACAAGATGCCCAGATTCAAATATAGGAATAGTGACAGGAAGTAAAAATGGATTTTTCGTACTGGATGTTGATCCAAGACATAAAGGACATGAATCATTAGAACAATTAATATACCGTTTTGGTAAGTTACCGAATACAGTAGAAGCTATTACAGGAAGTAAAGGAAATCATTATTTATTAAGTATCAGGAAGGTATAAGAAATAAAACCAATTTTTTGCCCGGATTAGACATCAGGGGCGAAGGGGGTTATATCGTTGTTGCACCATCCAATCATATTAGTGGTGGGATTTATGAATGGGAAGTATGTAGTAAGCCATACGTAAACGATATAGCGGCCGCTCCTAAATGGTTATTGGATATGATTTTAACACCAATAAAGGAACAACCAACTGCAAAGTCACCATCTTATTGGTTGAATTTATTTAATAATACATCAAGAGGAAGCCGAAATAACGCAGCCGCTTCATTAGCCGGATATTTATTAAAAAAATATGTTGACCCTAGATTAGTAGTTGAAATGTTACACCTTTGGAATGAATTTAAGGTAATGCCACCTTTAACCGATAAGGAATTAAACAAGATTATAAATAGTATAGCCGGAAAAGAGGTAGACCGAAGGAAGGGGGGAAATATGGATAATTTACGGGCGTTGGAAGAAATGCAAAGCGGTTCAAATGAGCAGGAAGAAAAGAAAACACAATCGCAAATATTAGTTGGCTTATCTTCAAATATGGTTTTATTTTATGATGAGCAAGACGCAACCTATGCTAAGGTAAAGGTAAACAATCATTATGAAGTATGGCCAATTCATTCAAAAGGATTTAAAAATATATTGACATATAGGTATTTAAATCTTTCTAAGGAAAAAGATAAAGTGCCGGGTAATCAGGCTTTGCAAGACGCATTAAGAGCACTTGAGGCTAAAGCAAGATTGGAAGGTCAAAAGGAAAAAGTACATTTAAGAATTGCGGAAATCGAAGATAGCATTTATCTGGACTTATGCAACGAAAATTGGCAAGTCGTTGAAATAAACAAAAAGGGTTGGAAAGTGATTGATGAATCCCCAGTATATTTCAAGAGGTCAAAAACAATGCAATCACTACCAACTCCCAAACCCAATGGTAACATAGAAAATTTAAAACGATTCATTAACTATCAATCACACGATGATTATAACTTAATAATAGCATGGTTATTATCTACATTTAAAGAAAATTCCCCTTTCCCAATACTTACAATACAAGGTGAACAAGGAAGTGCAAAAAGCACTACTACAAAAATACTGAGAGCATTAGTAGACCCTTATATCCTTGAGTTAAGAGCATTACCAAAGGATGAAAGGGATTTATCCATAGCCGCTAATAGCACCTGGGTATGGCATTTGACAATCTGAGTGGCTTATCCAATTCGATGAGTGACGCACTTTGCAAAATTTCAACTGGTGGTGGCTTGGCGACACGTAAACTATATAGTGATGATGAGGAAGCGGTCTTTGACATTATGAGACCAACTATTCTAAACGGTATTGATGATATAGCAAAAAGGCAGGACTTACTAGATAGGGCAGTAGTGATAAATCTCCCATCTATTGAAGGAAATAGGAGAATAGATGAAAAGGCATTTTGGAAGGAATTTAACGTTTTAAAGGCTGACGTCTTAGGAGGATTATGCAATATTGTCAGTCAAGCATTAGCGGCATTACCAAACACAAGACTAACCATTAAACCAAGGATGGCTGACTTTGCTTTATGGATTAGTGCTGCCGAAAAAGCACTTAATTGGAATGAGGGGTACTTTAATAGGATTTATAGCAAAAATAGAGCTAAGGCAATAGACCAAGGGTTAGAATCGGATCCATTAGCTGTAGCAGTTCAATTGTTTATGGACAATAAAAAAGAGTGGACTGGAACCACATCGGAAACATTATCGCGATTAAATCAATTTGCCGGAAATGCAGGAATCAAAGATAGCAAATCATGGACAACACCAAATAAATTAAAACAAAGGTTAAGAAGAATTGCTCCCGCTTTAAGAACTAAAGGCATTGAGGTAATCGAATTACCCCGGAGTAGTAAAGGAGGAATGATTAAATTGTTAAAAAGTTAAACATACTTACACAGCCTACATTGCGTTCACAATGGACTATAAAATATTAATATAAAAGTGTAGGTTGTCAGTTATATTGCAATGAATCAGCCTACACGAAAATAAACCGCTAATTAAATGATGGTGTAAGTTATGTAGGTAATGCAGGTAATGGTTGGGGTAAATATTTTGGTAGAAAGTCAATTGCTGCTTAGCTGTAAGAGGTATTAATAATTAATAATAAAGGTGGTAATAAAGTTGGCAAAAGCTACAAAAGATTACAAAAGAGAACATGGCTTAACAGTTGAACAATATAATGCCATTGATTTATTAATTACTGGAAAAAGCGATCAAGAAACAGCGGATATAATAGGAGTAAATAGAGTTACTGTAACAAAGTGGCGGAACTATGACCTTCATTTTAGAGCAGATGGATAGGTTACACTTAGTTGGACAATAAAAATAAGGGCAAGTAGAATAATAGACAACAAGTGAGGAGAATCTACTATGTCCAAAAAAAGAAGAACGTTTACAACAGACTTTAAAAAGCAGGTGCT
>NZ_JAGGQX010000050.1:0-74983 GCF_018613095.1 Bacillus sp. ISL-75 | reverse complement strand
ATAGATTTCACCACTTAATTTTTTATTGTTTGGTTGTGTTAAGAGCAGTGCATCATTGATTTTATAGCTCTGTTGATTTCCGCGGAAGGCACGCAGACTCCTGCGGGAGTACGGGGCAGGGGAGACCCCGCAGGAGCATAGCGACGAGGAGGCTCCCCGGCACGCCCGCGGAAAGCGAAGTGCCTAGAGCGGAAATCAACAGGCCCATTAGCAGGTACAATGAATAATTAAATGCTGAGAATAAAAAATTGCCGAGAAAAATACTCTTTCTCGACAATCTGACGCCTTTAAACTTAAAGGCGCTTTTTTATCTTTGATATTTAATTGGAGTACCTATGACTTTATTCAAACGGTTTTCGATCGATAAATAGTCTAAGTGGGCAATCGTTTCGGCTATCGCAAAACGCCACTGGTGTGGTGTTAATGCTTTATGAGCAAAGCTTGCCTCGGCAATCTCGAATGCTGTACGCCCATGTGCCATTTCTTCCATTTCTGACAAACGCTCTTCATGATGGACAAGTAATTGATCAATTCGATTATTAACATTGTCAACTGGGGTTCCATGTGCTGTGAACGCTTTCTTAACCTGCAAATCTTTTACCTTTTGCAGGGAATTTAGATAATCATGTAATGGGACTTGGCTTGCACCAGGCCAGACACTAATATTCGGGGTAATTTTATCAAGAATATGGTCCCCGGAAATTAGTACCTTCTCTTCTTCCTGAAAAAAACAAATATGACCGGTACTATGACCGGGCGTATGAATGACCTGCCATTGCTTTCCTGCAAACTCTACTTGTTTAGCAATACTTGAAATGGGTGGCAGCGGTCGAAGATGGTCAATCATTAAATCCATTTGTCTCTCAATCTCGTCAGCTAATACCAAGGGAGTCCCATGCTCAAGCACCATTTCCTTAATGTTTCTTGCCTGTGTGCTATCATCCCCCCAAACATGTTTCATCATTTGGGCATCAATCTCGTGCATATAGACCTGCGCACCTGTCAATTGCTGCATCCAGCCAGCAAGCCCTGCATGATCGGGATGAAAATGAGTTAAATAAATTGTTTTTATCTCTTTTGGCTGGATGCTAAGCTCTCGAAAGACTTCTTCCCAAGCCGCTTTTCCACGCTTATTGTTATAGCCAACATCGATTAAGACGTAATGACTGTCTTGTTTAAACAGATAACAATAGACATACTTCATTGGAAAAGGAATGGGGATTCCGATCCGATAACCATTCAAATCAATCCGCTCAATCGTCACGACTTCACCATTTTTAGGAATACCTTCCATCATCAACCTCCTATTCCCCTTTAAAGTTCGGCGGGCGTTTTTCCTTAAAAGCTTCTAAAGCTTCGATTCGATCTTTCGTTGGAATGATGACCTCATATGCCTTCGATTCAATCGCTAAACCTGTGTTTACATCGACATTGCTCCCATAATTGATCGCATACTTTGCTTGTGTAACAGCTAGAGGTGCATTTTTCATAATTTCTGCTGCTAATTCGATCGAGGAATTTAGTAATTGGCTGCGTTCAACGACTTGATTGATGATTCCTAAATCAAAGGCCTGAAAAGCATCTATTTTTCTAGCAGTTAAGATTAATTCCTTCGCTTTTGATGTTCCAATTAATCTAGTTAAGCGCTGTGTGCCGCCAGCGCCAGGGATGATTCCCCAACTTACTTCTGTTAACCCCATGGTTGCTTTTTTAACTGCAATTCGGAAATCACATGCTAAGGCCAGCTCAAGCCCGCCTCCAAGTGCATAGCCATTGATAGCCGCAATCGTTGGCTGGGGCAACTCTTCAATTTTTGTAAAAACATCCCGGATCATATTTACGTTTCTTCGGACTTCTTTTTCACTCAGCGTCCTTCTTTCCCGCAAATCAGCACCGGCACTAAATGCTTTTTCACCAGTTCCGGTAATAATAACCACTCTAATATCCTTCTCCAATTTAAGTGCGTCTACCACTTCATCTAGCTGTAAAAGCGTATCATAATCAAAGCAATTTAATTGTTGAGGGCGGTTAATCGTTACTACAGCTACATGATTTTCTACCTTTAGGATCACTTTTTCCAAATCGCTGCCTCCTTATGTAAGAGAATTTAAAACATTAAACATAAACTTCTTTAAAAGGATTGATTGCTTTATCTCGTATCGGCTTTATTTCTTGATCTGGGGCAGATTCAAAGATGGATTCAAAATAACGAATAGAAGGTATCGATATTAATTGATGGATATTCCAAAATAGTTCTCTCGCTCTAGTGCCTGCCCAATCTGCAGGTAATAAATCTTTAGGAAAACCAGGGTCTTGAAATAAAAACTTTCGATATTCATGAACGATAGAAGTTCGTTTAATAAAGCACTCTTCGTCCGTTAATGTGTTTGTTAACGCCTTTTCACGTAATTCTTCAAATTCTGATGAATACTTTTCCATAAATTGATTGTAATTATCAGACACTTGCTTCAAATCCCATCCTTTGTCAATAATGCCTTCACTTGTATGTGAGACCACATCGGAGGAGCTAAACAAAATCGTATTTTCTTCGATTTGATAATTCCTAATCATTTCCATCACTTGGTTTTCTAGTGGGTTGGGACTGATCCAAGTACTATTTGAGATCATGCCAAAGCCAGTCCAGGTAAGCTCTTTTCGGATCTCATTCCGCAGCTCCCGTTTTTCCTCCGGGAAGGAATAGCTTAAAATTCTCCACCTGCCATCCCAGTTTGAGCGAGGGGCGGCATAAACCCTCTTCACTCCATCTTCAACCCTTCTTCTTCCTTGTTCTGAAATAGAGTAGTAGCTTTTATTCCCTTTTTTTCTTACTTGCAATAAATTCTTTTGGACCATTCGTAAAATAGCACCACGAACGGAGGATTCTGATATACCAAATGCGCTCATTAACTGTATTAAACTCCCGACCCATATTTCTCCTCCATAATATTGAATGTACTCTCCATATAGAGTAAACATTAGTGATCTCGGCTTCATGTTTGCCACCATCCATTAATTATTAATAATTACTTCATATGTCTTTTCTAAAGAGACATTTATATTATAGAGGAACGTCGTCATTTATGCATTAAACCTTGGTCTGTTCTTATCTGTTTTGGTATTAATATTTTCACTTAGAATCGATATAACATCCTCCGGGATTAAGACTGCTTTGATTTTTCCGAGAGATTGTTCTACCCAGCCCCGCAATTCATAGCCGTGCGCTACACGTTGTCCATCCCTAAACACTTCATGTCTCAATTTAATCGTCTTTCGATTAATTTCCTCCACTTTTGTATGAATCGAAATAAGATCATCATAAAGCAGGGCTTTTTCAAATGTACACTGCACATCAAGGAGTGGAACAATGATTCCTCGCTCCACTTCCAATTTTGCCGGCGACAAATCACAACTTCTAAAAAATTGGTGCCCTGCAATATCAAACCATTTAAAAAAGTTTGGATAATAAACAATCCCCGCTTTATCCGTATCTCCCCAATTGACTAACACCTCAAGTTCATTTGACCGCATGTAGATGGTCCCCTCTCTTTTATCATCTATCTTATTTTCTTGATTAAAATGGCGATATCGATAATCGATATCGCCCTTGTTTATATTATTGGCCAGACCATTCAGCACTGCGTTTTTCAATAAATGCACTTAATCCTTCTTTTGCATCTTGAGAACGGAATAATAAATTTTGAAGTTCGCCCTCATATCGAATTGCTGCATTTAATGGCATTTCTTTTCCATTCATAATCGATAGTTTAATATTCGAAGCCGCATATGTCGCACTGCTTGCAATTTTCCTAGCATACTCTAATGTTTTAGCTCTAGTTTCTTCTTGTGGGAACACCCGATCCACTAATTTAATATCCAAAGCTTCTTGAGGTGATAACGTTTCTCCAGTAAGATTCAAATCAAGTGCTTTAGAATGCCCAACTTGACGTGCAAGACGCTGTGTCCCACCAGTTCCTGCAAGTACACCTAAAGTGATTTCAGGCAGGCCTATTTTTCCAGCATGATCACCCATGAAACGTAAGTCACATGCAAGCGCCATTTCTAACCCGCCGCCAACTGTATGACCTTCTAAACAAGCAATCCAAATTTGCGGGGAACGTGCAATCTTGTCTAATGTCTCATTACAGAATAAGCAAAATTGTGTTTTAAAGCGCGGCTCCGCAGCTTTTAGGAAATTAATATTTGCTCCAGCAGAGAAGAACTTAGGCATGTCACTCATTAGTACCGCTACTTTAATATCACTATCAAAACGAATATCATCAATAGCTGCATTTAGCTCCTTGTAGTATTCCAAGTCATAAGCATTGGTTTTATTCACATGAATATGTACCTCTGCCACACCATTTAATTTTTTAACTGTTAGTGTCTTTGCTTCTGTTACTGTAGTTGTCATTTTCGAATCCTCCTCTTAATAATACGCTTTTATTTCTTCCGTTCTTATTTCATAATATAACTAATTTTCTTACTATTTGCAATACTTGAAATTCCACTGTTTTCACGAGGATAATTACACATTTCTTTCATTTTCTTCGCTATCCTCTCTTTTTTACCCGTTTAACATTTTTCCTATCGTCGTAGTAAAAACATATAGATCTCTACGATTGTATTATTATTTCATGACAACCGTATTAAAAACAAATAATGATTAATTGCTAGGAGACCATTAGATTGGTATAATACGAGTTAAATTCAAAATTTTATAAAAATTCTAGATGAAGTAATCTTCTTGCGAGGTGTATTCTTTGAAGAAATTGAAAAAAACAGGCTTTGAGGTGTTTCCTATCATCATTCCTGACCGATCTTCACTAAAAAGTACTAACTTTTATTTAGTAAACCAGGAGCATTCTCTGTCATTAATAGATGCAGGTTGGAATAACGAAGAATGCTGGGAAGGATTAATCAATACCCTGAACAATAATGGATTTACATTAAAGGACTTGACGGAAATAATCCTAACCCATCACCATATTGATCATATTGGACTAGTCAATCGAATTACGTCGGAACATCCAATCAAGGTCTATTCTCATCCAGATTCCATTTTACGTTTAAAAAGGGATCCTATTTTTTTAGATATGAGAGTTGAGTTTTATGCACAGCTTTATCATGAAATGGGCTGCGGGGAGGACGGCGAGAAACACGGTGCTTATTTAAAAAAAGCTGTACAAAAAAACAAACAAAATGTGATTCAAGGTGATGTAATAGAGATATTTGATAAACAATTGTTAAATTTTAATATTATTGAAGTTCCTGGGCATTCACCTGATCAGATTGCTTTTCATGAAAAAAAGCATAATTGGTTATTTGCTGGCGATTTATTACTTGAGCATATTTCAAGCAATGCCTTAGTTGAACCTGATTCATTAGGGAGAAGAATCCCTACTCTTTTGCAACATATAGACTCCTTAAAAAAATGCCTGGAATTAAATGTGGATCTCGTCTTCCCTGGACACGGCACACTAATTGACCAGCCGGATTCATTAATTTTAAAACGGCTCGATCGAATTGATGCAAAAGCGGAACGAATTATCCACCTCATTCAATCTGGCTGTTTAACCGGAAGCGAAATTGCTCAATCCTATTATAAAAACACTTATTATGAGCAATTCTCTCTTGTAATGTCTGAAATTATCGGCCACTTGGATTACTTAGAGGCTCAAGGGAGAATCAAAAAGGAACTTATTCGGGGTATCTATGGTTATAGAGATATAGTGAAAAGGATCATGCTAGTTGCGCATGATCCTTTAATATTTTTTAGATCCGGTCATTCTTATTGATAGCTTAAGGAAGTTAATTGTGCAGCATTTAATAGGATTTCGTCACTTCTAACCTCGTACAGACCGTAAGGGACCAAACGAAGACCTGGCAGAAAATCGCAGGTTAAAAACAACAGCGTATACAGGATGTCATGGAATGGAAACCCTCGCTCCTGTAGAGCTGACAATAATCTTTCATGATATGCTAATGCAGTATCATAGGACGGATCTGGTGTCATCATGCCCGTAACCGGCAGTGGAATTTCCAGAACAACTTCCGAACCGTCTACTATTGCAATTCCTCCCCCCATGTCATAAACCCTTGCTGCCGCTTTGGCCATGGCTTCGGGATTTCGCCCAACAACCAATAGCTCGGTGGTTGTATTATAGGTAGAGGCCATCCCATCTAGATTGACAGCAAATCTCTCTAAAACTGCCTTACTCACCCATTCCCCATTCCGGTCAATTAACGCCGCATGTAAAAGTCCCTCATGTTCAGAAAGATCCACATAACCATTGACAGCTGGAAGTTCCATATCTTTTTTTTGGGTAATGACGTTACTTTTAAAATAAACGACTGGAACTGGATGATGATCCGATGGTTGTGGATAGCGATAAAGATTGATATTTTCTAAGAGTAATTTAGAAAAAGCAAATGGTTGACGAACTATATATTTCTGCCAATCTATTTCAGGCAGTGATGCAGTTAACTCCCCCTTCACCGCTGCTATTTCCCCAGATGCAATTACAAGTTCGGGACGGAAATCTACAAGATTAGGCAAGAGGAGAATGTCTGCCTTTCTACCAGGAGCAAGGCCGCCAATATAATCATCCAATCTTAGGTATGTTGCAGCATTGATGGTAACCATCTGAATCGCATTCATCACTGGGACACCAAGTTCCACTGCCTGTCTCACAAGTCCATCCACAAATCCTTCGTTTTCAATAAATGAGGGGTGTGGACCGTCTGTCGTCATAATAATTCTGCTCGTACTCACATTTCCCTCGGTAATTAGTTTGATAATTTCCTGTAAATCAGGTCGGAGGGAGCTGTTCCTTAGTGTCGTCCACATTCCTAATCGAAGGCGGTCAAAGGCTTCTTTTGCTGTAATCGCTTCATGACAAGCGGTTACACCAGACGCAACAACGGCATTTAACTTTTCATAGGAACAGCCGGCCGTATGCCCATCGGAAACCTTGCCCAATTTCTTGATAAAATCCATGGTATCAAGTAAAAATGGATCACCATTATATAATAACGGCCAGCGTGTTACTTCTGCTGAGCCTAAAACTTCATCAAGTTCAAGCAGTTCTCTGATATCCTTGTGGTTATACCACTCTCGTTCCCCTGGATAATCAGCCTGAGACACTAGCCGGGCCAGCCAAAAAAAGTTGCCAGGTAATGTTTTTAAATCCTTTACCATTTCTTTAAACCCTTTTGTCCCCATATGAAGATAAAAAAATAAATTGTCATTCACGGTGGTCGTAGTGCCTAATGGCAATACTTTCCCAGTTACACTTACTGGATTATAGAGTACCCACGGATGGGCATGGGCTTCGATAAACCCTGGTGATAGGTACTTTCCTTCTGCATTAATTACCTTTGTTTCTTCACCAATAGAGGCTTCACTTGTACCAATATAAGCAATGCAATCCTTATAAACAGCAATATTTTGTTTCAAGAATTCACCCGAATAAACATTGATTACAGTTCCGCCTTTAATATATAAATCAGCGGAACGGTTTCCCTTTGCTACTTCAATCAATTCACTTCTTTGAGCTATATGATCCATTCTTCCTCTCCTATCAACTGTATTGTTTTGCATCAATATTATGTTTATTCCAATATCGTTTATATAACATAATATTAATTGGAGAGAGAATCCCATGTCAACATAATTGTTTGAATAATCATACTAGTCAACTAAATAAATTATTAAAGGCTTGCATCCCAAAATAAAGCCCAAAGCCAATCAATGAAAGACCAGATAGGCAGGAAATGACTACAAGTAAATGGGCTGTTAAAAATTGTCTGAAGCTGCTAGCGACACTTGCCATCGCAATATCCCAGATTAAGAGTCCAATAAAAATTGCACTGCTATAAATCACTAATTGACCAGTATTATAGGTTGCAGCAGTTTTGGCAAGGACAGACCCATAAATACCTAACCAAAAAAGAATGGTTAACGGATTGGCTATCGACATTAGGAACCCAGAAAAAAATGATTTGATCAGCGGTTCCTTCCCTCTGGAATGCTCTAAATTAATCTTGCCGGCATTCATAAAGGTTTCTATGCCTGTATACATCAGTACAAAACAACCAAAAAACCAGAGAAAGGTTTGCATAAATGCAGTCTCAAGAAATTGGACAACTCCTATGTAAACAACAAACATATATATGCCATCTGCGACAACTGCACCTACTCCAATAAGCCACGAGTTCATAAAACCGTTTCTTATGCCTCTGTCTATTTGCGCGGCATTAATCGGTCCAATAGGAGCCGCTAGTGACAATCCTAAAAGTATGTAGCTCAAGAATACATTCATCCATATCTCTCCCCTAATAAATGAGTAGAAGCTTGTCTATCCATTTTTATTCAGAGAAATAGGTTTGTACGACAAAAAAATAAAAGAGCTTACTAATAATTCAGGAACTATCACGCTGTTTTTAGATTTTTGAAGACAAAATACTTTTGTCCAAGATAATTGGCTATTGTATACAAAGTACTGCCTATTAGAACGGAAGCACTTTCCTTAATAGACGTGCTAAGAAGAACAAATTGACTTGCCAGCCCGACCAATTTCTCACTACAGAAATAGGCGGAAAAATAACAAATAAAAAGAAGCGCGAAAAACCTGGGCAGACCTCTATGGAAGGAAACATTACTTTTAAACGTAAACGTCCGATTTAATAAAAAGCTTACACATGCCCCGATCGCATTTCCTGCAAACGTGGATGTCCAGTAGGATAAGCCCACAACGTTAAGAAGAAAGAACATAAAAGTCAAACCAATAATTGTATTTACAATGCCTACAAGGAGAAATCGAACAAGTGAGTTAGTTGTTGGTTTCAGATATTTGTCTAAGGTCAAGATTATAAAACTCATCCTCTACTGTTTGATTAAGCAAATGGTGTCTTGGTTTTGGCAGATTTAAGGAATCGATATCAACAATATACTTTGGACGCTGTTTTGATTCTTTATAAATTTTCCCAACATACTCGCCAATCAATCCGATTGCAATTAACTGCAAGCCGCCAATAAGCCAAATCGAAGTAATCAGTGACGTCCAGCCCGTCTCGGTATTCCCAAAAAACTTTAGCGTTAAAAAATAAACTCCAAAGAATAAACTCAAGAAAAAAGAAACCAATCCGATGATTAACACAAAGCGAATCGGCGAAACAGAGAAGGAGGTAATTCCGTCAAAAGCAAAGGCGAGCATCTTTTTTAACGGATATTTCGTTTCACCCGCTTGCCTCTCAAGCCTGTCATAATAAACTACATCCGAGCGAAAGCCGAGGAGAGGAACAATCCCCCGTAAAAATAAATTGACTTCGCTAAATCGTTCTAATTCTTGCAATGCTCTTTTACTCATTAATCGGAAATCGGCATGATTATAAACGAGGTCAACCCCCATCTTTTCCATGATCTTATAAAATCCTTGGGCAGTACTTCGTTTGAAGAGAGTATCCGTGTTACGCCCCTTCCTTACACCGTAAACAATTTCACACCCTTCATGAAACTTCAGGACAAACTCACGGATTACATTGATATCATCCTGTAAATCTGCATCAATGGATACAACGCAATCAGAAAGATCCTTTGCTGTAAATAATCCAGCAAGTAATGCATTTTGGTGACCTACATTTCTCGATAATTTTAAGCCTCGTACAAATTCATTTCTTAATCCCTCTTTATAAATCAATTCCCATGTTCGATCCTGACTTCCATCATCGACAAACAAGATTTTGCTTTGTTTAGAAACAAGCCTATCGTTAATCAGCTCTTTCACCAATTGCTGAAGCTCAGCAATGGTCAAAGGTAAAACCTCCTCCTCGTTATAGCAAGGCACAACAATTGTAAGAACTGGTTCCATCATCTGTTTAAAACCCCCGCTGTCTACAAAGTCTTGTATAAATAAATTTTCCATGCTGATGTTTTCGATTCGAATACTTTCATTAGCAATAATTGATTTTCCTTCGCGTTATCGATAGGCAGCGCCGAAAAAATAAAGCGGCCTCCCATTTTTTTAAAGACACCCGTATTCAGTTCTAAATGTTTCAAATGACGTTTAGAATCTTTTTTGATCATATAATGTTTTCCAAGCTGTGCGGTAAAAATGTAACAACGGCCGCCCCATTTATCAAAATAGGTACGAACCTTTTTATTTTTAGCCAATTCCCTTTCAATTATTTTCCTAAACTGATGTTTATAGGTTAATGGATAAAAATTATTATAGGTATCCAGTGTGTAAAACCCGTTATATTGAGAGATGGCTGGGTGTATTCCTATACTGGCAACACGATATTCTTCCTTTGGAAGTGCGATATATTCCTCTATTTCATGGAACATTTCCTCAGCAAAAAATGCTTTGACAGTAGGCTTTTCCCGATAAATGATTTCATCATTAAAAAGTCCCAAAAAGAGAAGTTGCAAGACGGCATACCACTTAGCTGCTCTAACCCAGTTCTCTCCTTGAAGCGAAAGGACTTTTAATGCAAGGGCAAAGCCTGCATAAATAACCATCGGTCGTAAAAAGTGATAGCGGGCGAAATTAAAGGTAGCCAAAAAATGGAATCGCTTGACTATAGGTGCCCATCCCTCATAAAACCAAAAAGCATACCAGATCGATAGCACAATATTTAGTGAGAATAAAAAGACAAATAGGCTTTCCTGCTTCCAAAGCTTTTTTCTGAAGACAATCCATATGGCGGTAATGGTTGCAGGTAAAATAAATAGCGTATGAACCGTCATCACATGGGTGTGTCCGAGCAGATAATTTTTTATGGTAAGCCTAACCGATCTCCAAAAAGGCAAGGTTGGATTAAAATATTCATCCCGACTATTCGGTTCATCGATTAATAGAAATGAAAAAATGAGCCGATACTCAACGAACATAAAAATGACGGTCATATACATAATCGCTGCAAAAAAACGAAGGTTCCATCCCTTCCCTCTTAAACAATCAGTTAACCAAAAGAACCCCATGGCTGTTAAAAAAAAGAAAAATCCTAAAACAATGCTTGCATAAAATGGTAAGAGGGTGAGCACCAAATAATCCGTCCACGCTCCCTCACCGTTACGAATGTTAAGAAGTGCCCAAAGTGCAAGCGGCATCCCCAACGTACTCAACATCCCAGACGGCCAAAAAGGCGTCAAGGCAAAGGCAAGAGCGGATCCAATTTGTAAAAACAGCCACTTCTCCCCAGGTAAAAAGTGTTTTTTTAAGAGCCAATACATGCCAAAAAAAGCTACAATTCTTGTCAGTGCTTGGCTTAAACCATAGGCAATCATTGTTGGGAAAAGGGCGTAGAGCCAGACAATGATACTGTATTCGGTCCCAAAGGCATTTCTCGATAATTGTCCATTGATGATTTGGGGAATGGTCGCATTAACAGGGCCGAACATTTCTCCACTTCTCGTTAAAACCTTATACCATGCCAGGTTCGAATCAAGATTATCATGAACACGTATATGTGCATTTTCCTGGAGAATAAAAAGTGGAGAAAGATAGGCAGCTATTACAAGGAGGGCAATGATGATGAATCTTTGCTCTTTTTTGGTTTCAATAAGCACTCTTCTTCACCTCATAGGTCAAAACTTAAAAAGGACAATTCCGTTTTTAAGTTTGCCTATTGGGAAAATATTATTCCCATTTGACAAAAATAAACCTTCCGGGTTTACCGGAAGGTTTTATATTGTAGACATGAATTATTGTTTTCGAAAATTATAATAGACATTTAATAGAGAATCGAGTTTCTGGCTGCATTGTACTACATTTGGATTAGAATAACCGTAAAGATGCGCTAATTCAACCATTTCTGACCTTGTTTTTTCAATTTTTGATAGTAGGGTATTCAAACCAATCCCCATGAAACCAACCCTCTTTCGATGTTGTAACTATATTAATGTTAATATCCATAATTTATAAGTTTTAAGCATTAAATACAAGTAGGTTTGAGAAAAATATTCGTATCTTTTGTGAACATTGACCTATTTTTAAAATTATCAAGTAGTCCTATTAGATCGATTCTTTTTCGTCAATAATAGGAATAACTGTTTCTGCAACATATCTAAGTGATGGAGCTAGATCACACAAGAAAAGAGGTGACAGTCGTGCCGAACAGAGTATATATCAGTTTCTTGCGTTTACCGCTCCTCGTTCGAATTCTATTAATTGCGTTGCTAGTGTTTCTCTCATTTGGAATATCCATTCATTTATTAGAACCTGATACGTTTCCCACCATTTTTGATGGCATTTGGTGGGCCATTATTACTGCATCAACAGTCGGATATGGCGATTATGTACCACATTCCTTCTTAGGCAGACTAACAGCGTTAATTTTAATACTGTTAGGTGTTGGATTTGTTTCCTCCTATTTTGGAACATTGGCAGCCGCTGCCGTTACGAAACAAGATGCCTTTTCCGAAGGGAGAATTCCTTTTAAAGGCGAGGGCCATATCATCATTATCGGTTGGAATGAACGGTCAAAAGAGTTAATAAGTAAGCTTACCCACACGAAATTCGCACAAATGATTGTTTTAATAGATGAAACACTTGAAGCAAACCCAGTGAAATCACGGTTTGTCCACTTTATCCAAGGGAAAGGCCATGTCGATGAAACGATCATCAAAAGTGATATCAATCGAGCGGAGAAGGTGCTGATTACTGCTGACAGAGGAAACGATGAACTCCAAGCAGATATGAACAGTATTCTTACCTTACTAACGATAAAAGGGATATGTGCTCAAGTAAAATGTATCGTTGAAATATTAACGGCTGAGCAAGTGATCAACGCCTTTAGAGCTGGAGCCGACGAAGTCATACAATCCAATAAACTTACAAGTGTTTTTATGGTTAACAGCCTGCACTCAAATGGGAATGGACTCTTATCAAACATTGTTCATGAGTTACAGGAAAGTCGATTGTCCACCTATCAAGCAGAGGAACAGGAGATTGGAAAGCCCTTCAGCGATGTTTGCCATATCCTTTTAAAAAAGGGCTTCCTTCTGATTGGGATTCAAAGAGGGGATGAAACCTTGCTGAATCCATCCCACTCCTTGCCAATCGAAGAAAAGGATCAACTGTTAATTTTTAAATAGCCTAATCAGCTAGGAGCAGCATTTCCAATTCCTGTACCAATGCTTTCCCCTCATCGATATATGCTTGTGGAAAGCTAGCATCCTTATCGACAGGCTCCTGAAACTGATTGATGGTTCCAGAAAAGGTGCCTGTTCCAGCTTCGTCATCTAGTTCTGCCTCAAAAAGGTGCGACAATAGAAACGGTCTCCCTAGCTTAACGGTACAATTATTAGCATCAAGCTGCCCGTCGACTGCTTGAAAGGGCAAGCGCAAGAACTGATAGCCTTCTTCTTCACCACCATTAATTTTATAATCAAATGCACCATGATCATAATCCCAGTTCCCGCCAATCGTATAGCCGATTGGTTTTAGTTTTTTTTCAAGCTTATACAAATCAAACTGCTTACCTTCCACCTTTGATGGTACCTCAATCATAAAAATTTACCCCCTAATTATCGATACAATTAGTTTCTCCAAATCAGGTAAATTTCAATAAAAAAAAGAGAACTGATTTATTCACTATCAGTTCTCTTTCTGGTTTATTATAATCGTTTTTCTAATTCTGCCTTTTTTTCTTCATATCCCGGTTTTCCTAAGAGGGCAAACATATTTACTTTATAGGCTTCTACCCCTGGCTGATCGAAAGGATTTACACCCAGTAAGTAGCCGCTCATCGCGCAGGCCTTTTCAAAGAAATAAACAAGGTAGCCTAATGTATATTCATCCATTGCTGGAATATTTACAATTAAGTTCGGCACACCGCCATCTGTGTGGGCAAGCATGGTCCCTTGAAATGCCTTATTATTAACAAAGTCTACCGTTTGACCAGTGAGGTAATTCAGCCCATCTAAGTCATTCTCGACAGCTTCAATTTTCAACTCGTGGCGCGGCTTGTCGACCTTAATAATGGTTTCAAATAAATCACGACGACCTTCTTGAACATATTGTCCAAGCGAGTGAAGATCCGTTGAAAAATTTGCTGAAGATGGATAAATACCTTTTTGGTCTTTCCCTTCACTTTCACCAAATAATTGCTTCCACCACTCTGAAAAGTACTGTAGTCCTGGCTCATAATTAATCAGCATTTCAATCGTCTTTCCTTTATTATACAGCACATTTCTAACGACAGCGTATTGGTAGGCGGCATTATCTTCAAGTTCAGAATGGCCAAAGTCGGTTTGTGCTTGCGCGGCGCCCTCCATTATTTTTTCAATGTTTGCCCCGCTTACTGCTATCGGAAGCAGCCCTACTGCTGTTAGCACAGAATATCGGCCGCCAATATCATCGGCGATCACAAATGTCTCGTAGCCCTCTTCTGTTGCTAAAGTTTTAAGAGCACCTCTTGCTTTGTCCGTTGTTGCATAGATTCGTTTGCGCGCCTCATCTTGACCGTATTTTTCTTCAAGAAGCTTACGGAATATACGGAAAGCAATTGCTGGTTCGGTTGTCGTTCCCGATTTGGAAATAACATTAATAGAGAAGTCCTTTCCGTCGAGGACGTCGATAAGATCTCTCATGTAAGTAGAACTGATATTATTACCAACAAATATTACTTGAGGTGTCTTTCGTTTTTCTTTTGACAACGCATTGTAAAAACTATGCTGGAGCATTTCGATCGCAGCTCTTGCTCCAAGGTATGAACCACCGATTCCAATGACAAGAAGTACATCAGAATCAGCTTTGATTTTTTCTGCTGATTTTTGTATGCGTGAAAACTCTTCCTTGTCATAGTTGGTTGGAAGTTCAATCCACCCTAAAAAGTCACTGCCTGCACCTGTTTGCTCATGTAGAGAATGATGAGCAACTTTTACAGCATCTCGTAAATATGTAAGTTCATGTTCTCCGAAAAAGCTTAATGCTTTTGAGTAATCAAAACGAACGTGTGTCATGCATGATCCTCCAAAAATTTATTTTTCACTAACCACTTTATCGAATGATGAGATGATTATCAAGGAAGGTCACTTCGTGTAAGCGCACCCAATTTCGACAAATTTCTTCACAATCGATATATTATAGTGATGCACGATAAATGGCCAATACATCCTCACGGTTTAACTTAGTAAAGTTTCCAAATTCTCCGTTTTCCATTGCTCTGTCAGCCATTAATTCAAGCTTCGAATCGTCAATGTCATAATCGGCTAACCGTGAAGGTGCTTCGATGCTATTCCAGAATTCACGTAACTTTTGAATGCCTTCAAGCCCTGCCTCTTCGGCACTTCTGTCTTCAGGATTAACCCCAAACACCCGAACAGCAAGCTGCTTAAAACGTTCCGGCTTCACCGCTAAATTATGGCGCATCCAGTGCGGGAATAGGATGGCAAGACCGCCGCCATGTGGGATATCATAGACTGCTGATACAGCGTGTTCAAGATTGTGAGTAGCCCAATCGCCGCGATATCCCATATTCAAGATGCCATTGAGAGCCATTGTACCGCAATAAAGGATTGTTGCCCGGTGTTGATAATTTTCTAGGTCTGAGAGCAATTTTGGCGCAGTTTCCATTACAGTAATAAGCAGTGATTCACACATGCGATCTTGAAAGTCTGTATTTTCTTCTAAGTGAAAATAGTGTTCAAGGACATGTGACATCATATCGACCATTCCATATATTGTTTGATTTCTAGGAACCGTAAACGTATTAACTGGGTCTAATATCGAGAATTTAGGGTAAGTTACTGGACTTCCCCAGCCATATTTTTCATTTGTTTCCCAATTAGTAATGACGGAACCTGGATTCATTTCTGAGCCTGTTGCCGCAAGTGTTAAGACGGTTCCAAAAGGGAGTGCATCTTCTGCAAGCGCCTTTTTAACGACTAAATCCCAGGCATCCCCATCATACTTCGCTCCCGCTGCAATTAGTTTTGTACAATCAATGACACTGCCGCCGCCAACTGCCAACAAGAATTCAATCCCTTCTTGTTTACAAATTTCTACCCCTTTTCGTGCGGTAGTTATCCGTGGATTCGGTTCTACTCCCGGGAGTTCAAAAACCTCAGCACCGATTTCAGCTAATAGGCTAATAACATTTTCATACAAGCCACTTCGTTTGATACTGCTGCCGCCATAGACGAGTAAAACCTTTTTACCATAACGAGGTACTTCTGTTTTTAATTGTTCCAACTCACCTTTTCCAAAAATTAATTTGGTTGGATTCGAAAATGTAAAATTCTCCAAAATAAAACACCATCCTTTACCTTTTCCATTATTAGTTATTATGGTTCAATTTGCAAAAAAAACTAGCTAAGATCTAGACAAAAAAAATCCTTGCATATTGAATAATGCAAGGATTTTTTTTATACCCATCCTCTAAACAGGGAGGCCTCCGCCATTTTTCTTACACCAACCATATATGCGGCTAATCGCATATTGACGTTGCTAGTTTGCGAAAGATGATAAACATCATGAAACGATTTGATAAGCTTGGTACGTAATTTAACTTCCACCTCATCTTCACTCCAATATAACCCCTGCTTATTTTGAACCCATTCAAAATAGGAGACTGTGACACCTCCTGCACCGGCCAAAACATCTGGAACGAGCAGAATCCCCCGGTCTGTAAGAATATTAGTCGCCTCCAGCGTCGTCGGTCCATTAGCCGCTTCTACGACAATTCCTGCTTTGATGTTAGAGGCATTTTCAGCTGTAATCTGATTTGAAATCGCTGCAGGGACCAACACATCACATTCCTGCTCTAGTAATTCTTTGTTGGTGATTGTCCCCTCAAAAAGCGAAGTCACCGTACCAAAGCTGTCTCGGCGGTCCAAGAGATAATTAATATTTAGACCATCAGGGTTATAGAGGGCACCATAAACATCGGATATTCCCACCACGATTGCTCCCGCATCATGCATAAATTTAGCGATATAGCTGCCAGCATTCCCAAATCCTTGGACAATCACACGGGCTCCTTTTACCTTCATTCCGCGTTTTTTGGCCGCTTCTTCAATACAAATGGTTACTCCCTTTGCCCCAGCCTTTTCCCGCCCTTCAGAACCTCCAAGTACAAGTGGCTTGCCTGTAATAAAACCGGAAGAGCCAAATTGGCGAAGACGGCTGTATTCATCCATCATCCAGGCCATAATCTGAGAATTTGTATACATATCGGGTGCCGGAATATCCTTTGTAGGTCCGACAATTTGACTGATTGCACGCACATAACCTCTGCTTAATCGCTCAAGCTCACCGAATGACATCGTTCGGGGGTTACAAAGAATCGCTCCTTTTCCCCCGCCAAAAGGCAAGTCAGCAATTCCGCATTTTAAACTCATCCACATCGATAATGCCTTTACTTCATTAGCAGTCACTTGAGGATGAAAGCGGACACCACCCATGGTTGGGCCAACCGCATCATTATGCTGTGCCCTAAACCCGCTAAAAATTTTTGTAGAACCATCATCCATCCGAACAGGAATTCTAACATCGGACATTCTTAACGGTTCTTTTAATAATTCGTACATATCTTGGTTATAGCCTATTTTTTTTAATGCATCATGTATAACAATCTGTGTTGATGTGAGTAGGTTCAATTTCTCTATATCCTTTTCATCTTCACTACTCGTTACATCATAAATCCCCATTTTGGCACCCCTAATTAGTAGTCCATTATCCTAGAACGTTGTTTATCCTTTCGATCGCCCAATCCAATTCTTCTTTACTGATAACCAGCGGCGGCGCAAAACGAATCACCGTGTCATGTGTCTCCTTACAGAGTAGACCTTGGTCCTTTAATTGTTCACAATATTTGCGGGCCGGTGCCGTTAGTTCAACACCAATAAATAAGCCGCGGCCGCGAACATCTTTGATTAACGGATTTTTAATTTCTTTTAATTTACTGTGAAAATAATCACCAAGTTCAAGGGATTTTTCAGCAAGTTTTTCATCCGTTAGCACATCAAGTGCAGCAATCGAAACCGCACATGCCATCGGATTTCCACCAAAGGTAGAACCGTGCGATCCTGGATTAAAAACACCCAAAATATCTTTATTAGCAACTACACACGAAATGGGGAACACGCCGCCGCCAAGTGCTTTACCGAGGATATACATGTCAGGTTCGATCCCTTCCCACTCGCAGGCGAACATTTTACCTGTTCGGGCCAAACCAGCTTGAATTTCGTCAGCAATAAACAGAATATTATTTTCCTTACATAAATCAAAGGCCGCCTTCATAAAGCCTTCAGGCGGAATGACAATCCCAGCTTCACCTTGAATGGGTTCAATTAAAAACGCTGCAGTATTAGGCGTAATCGCAGCTTTTAATGCCTCCAAATCACCATAAGGAATAAGTTTGATTCCTGGCAGCATTGGTCCAAATCCGCGTTTATATTCATCATCAGATGATAAGGAGACTGCCGTCATGGTCCTGCCATGAAAGTTTCCAATACATGCAATCATTTCTGCTTGGTTCTCTGCCACACCTTTAACATCATAGCTCCAACGTCGCGCCGTTTTCACAGCCGTTTCCACTGCTTCCGCCCCTGTGTTCATTGGCAGCACCATTTCTTTATTCGTTAATCGACAAACTTTTTCATACCATGGGCCCAGCTGGTCATTATGAAAAGCACGCGAAGTTAACGTAACCTTATCTGCTTGATCCTTTAACGCTTGAATAATTTTTGGGTGACGATGCCCTTGGTTTACCGCAGAATAAGCACTAAGCATGTCCATATATTTATTGCCTTCAGGATCTTCTACCCAAACACCCTCTGCACGAGTGATGACAATTGGCAATGGATGATAGTTATTCGCACCGTATTTCTCCGTTTTTGCGATTAATTCATTCGAATTAGCGTTTGTTGTCATAATGAAATTTCCTCCATTTCAAAGCTGGGATATGTATATATAGTTCTATTGTAGCCGAGCTTGAAAAAAGAATGAACACTTCATCAAAACTTTTATTAAAAAGTCTATATTTTTGTATAATTTGTGTGCATAAAAAAAAGGCCTAGTCCACTGCTAAAATCATAGCATTTGGACTAGGCTTTTTTTAAAATTTATTTTTTAATTAAATCTTCACGTTGAGACTGGTCAATCCATTCTTGAAGCTTATCTTTTAATGTGTTAAAGCCTTGTTGTCCTTCCACTTCTGGAATAATCGCAGCTGCTTGGCGTTTACGAGGCTTCTTTGCTTTTGGAGCAGCCTGTTGTTGAACAGGTGCTTCTTCAGTAGCACGGATGGACAGACCAATCTTGCCTGCACCTTCATCTACAGATAATACTTTAACCTTAACTTCATCGCCTACTTTAAGGTGTTCATTAATATCTTTCACGTAACCATGTGTAATTTCAGAAATATGCACAAGGCCTTGGGTATTATCGTCAAGCGCAACAAACGCTCCATATGGTTGAATTCCTGTAACTTTACCTGTTAATATACTTCCAGTTTCGATCTTTTCTGACATGAAAACACTCCTAAGTGATTAATTATTTTATCCATTATATATGCATTATAATATTATATCACAAAGAATGCCTTTAATCAAAAAAGATTAAAATATTAAATATAAAAGGGCTCATTCAAAAATCTTAACATAATGTTCAAGTTGTGCAGGAGAAAGATATACCAAACGTGATACACTAATAATGAGAAAATCTATTTTTAAAGGAGAGGTGAACCAAATGAATACAATCGGCCAAACCATTAAAAATGCCCGCGAAATGCTCAACATGTCTCAAGAGGAGCTGGCACAAAAAATCAGAGTTGGATCACAAACAATTGAGAAATACGAATCTGGCGAACAAGTTCCAAGTACACAGACACTGTTAAAGTTATCTACTGTTTTAGATCTCCCAGCTGCAGAGTTATTAAAACAATAACAATATTCAACCATTTTTTTGATGCAATGATCCCCATGGTAAAATAATCCGTTTTTTCTTTTCACGACGGTATAAAAAAAGGGAATACTGGAAAACCTTTATATCATAAGGCTTTCTAGTATTCCCCCCTTTTTTGAAGTGGACATCCAATAATGGTATGTCCCTTTTTTTTTCCTAAATTGCTAAATGGAACAAGAATCATTTGCTTTAATAGCTAGTAATTCTTTTGCTACTTTCAGACATTTTTCCATCGGTATTACCTTTTCAAATGAAAATTCATAAATGCTTTGTATTTTTTTGGCCAACTCATCCGAGGCATCAAGTTCATGAATTGCTTGGATCGTATCAGCGATTTCTGTTTCATATCCTCCGTTGGTCAATTGGAATGGGTCCCACTCATTTAATACGTCAACATATTGCAAATTTATTTGAAGCTCTTTTCTCATATGCTTTTACTCCTAATTGCTTTTAAATTGTATACCATATTACACCGTTTCACTTACTTAAGAACATACTCAGCTAGGACACTTTGAAGCTCGTAGATGTTCAAGTTCTTGTTAAATTGTTTTTGCAATGGCAGGGCATTTCCAGAAATCCATATTTTCAGTTCCGCATCTAAATCAAAGTTACCCGCAGTTTCAATGCTGAAATGTGTAATGCTTTTATAGGGAATGGAATGGTATTCAACCTTTTTACCCGTTAGCCCCTGTTTATCCACTAAAATCAAACGTTTATTGGTAAAAATAAACATGTCACGAATTAACTTGTACGCTTTATCAATACGCTCATTCGGTGAAAGCACTTTTCCAAATTCCCGCTGTACATCGGCGGCATTTACCTCTGATGCGTTACCCATCAATCCATCTAAAAACCCCACTAACTTCACCCTTTCAAACTAATAATTTACTTCAAGTCCATCCTTACCTTTGGTTAAATAGGCACTTTTATATTGCCCTGGGGTCAACCCTGTATACTTTTTAAATAGGGAGGTGTAATAGATTTGATTGCATTGGGCCTCCCTGGAATGGAGGCCTATTTTGCGTTACGGGACTATTTTGCAGTTTCCAATATATGCTGCAGCATTTGCTCCCCTGACATCAGGGCTTCACCGCCCCCCTGGGCAAAGGAATCATTTCCACCGCCCTTTCCGTTTATAAGAGGAAGCGCCTTGGCGATTACTTTCTTCATACTTTCCGTTCCAAATTCCCCCTGGGCACAAACTAGCTGCAGCCGATTTTCAGTTTGTGAAACAAAGTAAACGATTGCTGTATCATCTTCCGCAGTGATGATTCGGGCAAGCTTTTGCAGATCTTGAAGCGATCTATTTTGAAATACTTCACTGACGAGTTTCTGCTCATTCGGATTACTTTTTCCAAGTAAGTCTTGCGCCTCATAACGGAGAAGGTTTTCCTGAGTTTGTTCCAGGGCTTTTTCTAACGTTTTATTATTTTCAAGGAGACGAAGGGCAGCTTGTTCCATTTCTTTTTCTGGTGCATTAAGAATCTTTGTTAATTCTAGCAGCACCTTTTGTTTTTGACCAAACTGCTTAAGCACTCGGTTTCCACAAACAAATTGGACTCGAACTTTTTTCTTTTGCCTTTCCCAATCCAATACTTTTATTGCGCTAACCTCACCAGTTGCCTTTGGATGCGTGCCACCGCAGCCGTTATAATCAAAATCTGGAATAATAACAAGGCGAATATCCTCTTTGACCTTGGTTTCTTTTCGTAGTGTAAATTGAGACAACTCTTCTTCAGACACCCATTTAATCTCGATCGGCCTGTTTTCAAGGATGATCTGATTCGCAAGTTCTTCTGCTTTTTGAACTTGGTGCTGGGTTATATTTTCTGTCTCTAAATCAATCGTGAGCAATTCCGCACCCAAATGGAAGCCGACGGTCTTGAACTCGAATAACTGGTCAAAGGCCGCAGATAAAATATGCTGTCCAGCGTGCTGCTGCATATGATCATAGCGTCTTTCCCAAGAAATGATACCAGATACTTCCTGCCCTATCCCTTGTAATGGCCCCACAAGATAATGACGAATTTCCCCGTCGATTTCTTCAACATTTATTACGTTTTGATCAGCAAGGGTTCCTAAGTCGTATGGCTGTCCGCCACCAGTTGGATAAAAAGCGGTCTGATTCAAAACCACGTACCAATTTCCAGTTGAGTCTTGCTCTTGTTTTAACACCAACGCTGTAAAGGCTTTTAAATATGTGTCCTGATAATACAATTTATTCTCCATTTTTGTTGTGCACTCCTATGTATTTAACATTTATTTATAACCACATTGTCATGAAAAAAGGAAAATAAATCAAGTTATAAGAAAACTGTTCCCTCGGTTATGAAGGAACAGTTTTCTCTAACCATATTATTTCTTATTTGTTATTTCTTTTCTTTACGCTGCGTGGGTTTAGTTGGTGGTTTTTGTCCACTTTGCTGGGAGCCGCCCATGCCTTGAGAGAAACCAGTATGCTGTTGTCCGCCCATCAGTTGCGGTAATCCGCCCATGCCTTGAGGGGATCCTGTTTGTTGTCCTCCCATCATTTGCGGAAACCCTCCCATGCCTTGAGGGGATCCTGTTTGTTGTCCTCCCATCATTTGCGGGAACCCTCCCATGCCTTGAGGGGATCCTGTTTGTTGTCCTCCCTTCATTTGCGGGAAACCGCCCATGCCTTGAGGGAATCCTGTTTGTTGTCCTCCCTTCATTTGCGGGAACCCTTGATGTGGGAATCCGTGATGGTATCCACCCATCATATGTGGATAGCCCGATTGTTGGTATCCCCCCATTTGCGGGTAGCCCGGTTGTTGGTATCCTCCCATTTGTGGATAGCCCGGTTGTTGGTATCCTCCCATTTGTGGATAGCCTGATTGTTGATATCCTCCCATTTGTGGATAGCCCATTTGTTGGTAACCAGGTTGTCCCGGAAATCCTCCAAAGAATTGCCTTTTTTCCATTACTTTCGCCTCCTAAACTGTCTCCATGCTAGTGTATGTCCACTTTTAGGATAAGTTTAGATTACTACCTATATAGAAGAAAATTTCTCAAAATAAAAACCATCATGTTGAAAAAAAAGACTATCACATTTCGGTGATAGCCATTAAAATTTTATTATTTCTCATCCTGAGCATTCTTTTGACCTGCTTTTTTATTTTTAGTAATTTCACCGCAAGCAATCCGTTTACCAGAATCTCCTGCAGGTGGTGTCATGCCATCATCTTTTCCTTCATCAACCACAATCGTGGTTCCTTCTTTTGTAAACAATGAAGTTTTTCCATCTTTTAAGGTGACATTGGGTGCCATTAAGTCTGCCTTAACTGACCCATCATCCTCGACGATTAAATTAGGCAGATCCCCTGCATGGGCACCTTTAGGATGGAGTAGCCCATGTTCCTTATTCTCAGGGTTAAAATGGTTCCCTGCAGATTTAAAATCTGGAGCCTCACATTTCCCACTGTCATGAATATGAATAGCATGTTCCCCAGCTGGAAGGCCCTTTAAATCCACTGATAATTTCACACCACTAGCTTGCTCAGCTAACTTAACTTTACCTAGCGAATCTCCCACCGCATTATACATTTCTACATCAATCTTTCTAATTTCCTTTTCAGTACAACCTGTAAGAATGAGCAGCGGAATGATCAACCAGCTTTTTTTCATATGTATACCCCCACACTAGCCAATTTGCCCTTAGTATGGACAATCTTACCCTCCTTTATCCAATGAAGGGATAAAGGAAAAAGGAACAGCTATTTGTTAACTGTTCCTTTGTGGAGGATGCTGATTTTTTAATTGTTCTTCTAATTCTTTTGCTTTTTGGGCCTCCCGTTTCGAGACTGAAATAATTATTCGCATCGTAAGAAAGGCTCCAATTAAAAAAATCACAAATGTAATGGCAGCAGGAATATATTCTGATTTATCTTCTGGAAAGTATAAAAATAAGGAAAGTACCAATGGTTGAAACATTTTCTTCTTCCTTTCTATCAAGGAACTGCTCTAAAAATTAATTATAGCAACAAAAAACGTTTCAATCCACTTTTCAATCCGATAACCTTTCTTTATTGTAAAACCTTAATCTCTTTAATAATAACATCTTTTTTGGGTTTATCTTGGGCACCAACTGGGGTGTTGGCAATTTTATCAACGATATCCATGCCATCAATCACCTGGCCAAAAACCGTATGACGATGATCCAGCCATGGTGTACCGCCGTTTTTATTATAAGCTTCAATAATTTCTTTTGGATAACCAGCCTTTTCCATTTGTTCTTTCATTGCTGGATCAAGTGAAGAGCTTTGTACAATAAAAAACTGACTCCCATTTGTGTTGCTGCCCGAATTAGCCATGGATAAGGCACCGCGGAGATTATATAGATTCTTTGAAAACTCATCTTCAAAAGGCTTTCCATAAATGCTCGCTCCGCCTGTTCCGTTCCCGTTCGGATCCCCGCCCTGAATCATGAAATCCTTTATGACCCTGTGAAAAATTAGTCCATCATAATAACCTTCTTCACTATGTTTTACAAAGTTTTCAACCGCTTTTGGTGCATGCTCAGGGAATAATTTGATTTTAATGGTTCCCATCGACGTTTCCATTTCAACGAGCTTTTCATCATCGGAAACCTCGGTTGAAAGTTGAGGAAAGCCTTCATTTGTCACTTGTTGGTCCCCTTCCTTCTGTTCCGTTTTTGGTGTCGTCGTTTTCTGTGTGGATTCTTCTTTCTTTGTGCTTGTCCCACATGCGGCCAATACTAAAACAATCGTCAATAATGTAAACAAGATTTGCAAATTCTTTCTCATATATCATTCCTCCATTTTTTTCACTTTAACCGAAATAATTTCCTCACAATGTTTTTAATTTACTATGTTTCATATTAAAATGAAAGAGGAAAAGCGAAAGGGGTGTTTGTTGTGTCAGAATTCCAAATCGGTGAAATCGTAACAGCCATTTATAAAACAGGAAAATATATCGGTGAAATAACAGAAGTACGCCCACAGCATTATTTAGTAAGAATCCTCGCAGTACTTAAACATCCGATGCAAGGAGATTTACATAATCCGAAAGATGCTGATGTACTTATTTTTCATGAGAGAAAAGCGCTCAGCTATCGTGAGCAAGCGAATATTCCATACAAAATGGTTAAGGCCTTCGAAAATGAAGTTCCAGACTATTTGGAGTCCTTAAAAGAGGCCGTAGCCATTATGAAAAAGGAACTAGCAGAGACATCTTCAGAATGGGCTGAGATGAGCTTAAAGGCATTAGAATCGCTAGAAAAAGATTATAAATTATAAAAATGCTAAAGGCCAAATCAGTTTGAATGATTTGGCCTTTTATGCGAATTCGCTTAATAACTTTGAGAAATCAATCCGATCACCAATTGTCGTTGGTTCTGGTTTCTCTAAATAACGTTTATCCTTTTCAACGAGCTTGAATATATTAAAGGTAGTCAACGCATCATCAAGTGCTCGGTGATGCCTGCCTGTCCCTTCTTTCCCATATTCCTGTACAGCTTTCCAGAGGCCAGTTTGATTTTGGTCACCAAAAAAGCGTTTATATTCCATGGAAAGATCTAATTCAGCAGCCTTGAGCGGAAAAGCAACCCCTGCCTTTAAGCAATTATGCCGAAGGACCTTCATATCCATATTTCCCCATGTAACAATGGTTGTTTCATAATTATGCTTATTGAACTCCTCCAATTTTTTTACAAGTTCAAAAATAGATAAACCCTTGTCTACCTGCTGCTGGGAAATATGTAAAAAGGATTTACAGCGTTCCGTAAGTTTTGGGAATTTAAGTGGAGTCACAAAGGAAGAAAACTGTTCCGTCACTTGGTCATCAACGACTGCAACTATTCCAACCTCGATAATTTCTGCATAAAAGTCCTTCATTCGTACATTTCGTTCAGGCATTGTAAACTCAAAATCGATAAACAAATATTGCCGCCTTGCTCTCATCAATTTCACCACCTTTACGTTTCTTCTTAATACATTATATAAAGAAACCTGTACAAAAAATTGTGCTTTTTTTCTATTTTTTTATTTCTTACATTATAACATGAAATTAAAGTTAATTTTTTAAATTTTTCATCAATATAAAAAAGAATGGGAATGACTCCATCCTTATTTAGAAACCTGGCATACATGTTTTTATCTTTTTAACTTAATGACTGCCATTGTACATCTAGACACGCAAACAAGGCGATCTTTCTCATCGGTAATTTTAATATCCCATACCTGAGTTGATTTCCCTTGATGAAGTACAGTACCTACTGCAGTTACAACCCCTTCCGTTTTGGGACGGACATGATTGGCATTAATCTCTTGCCCCGCAACAGCCTCTACTTCTTTATCAACCAGCTCATATGCCCCTACACTGGCAACCGTTTCTGCTAAAGCAACAGATGCTCCTCCGTGCAGTAATCCAAATGGCTGGCGGGTCCGTTCATCCACGGGCATTGTCGCAATGACCTTCCCTTTTTCGATTTTGGTAATCTCAATCCCAAGAGATTTTAATAATGTGTTTTCAATCATTTCTATTCCTCCAATATGTAAAATGTTGTCTATTTAATCTATTCGCTTTATTTTCTTATTTTCCTTTTAATTATAGTTCTCTACATAAAAAAACAGCCCAAGAGCTGTTTTTTCTCATTTAATAATAATACGGGGCACCATAGCCTGGATAAAAAGCTCCTGGGTAGCCTACTGGCGGTGGGGGTGGTGGATAAAAACCAGGATATCCATAACCTCCATAAAATGGCCGGCTAATTAACGCGCCTCCTAATAGTCCACCTAGAAAGCCCCCAATCAATGGCAAACCAAAACCAAAGCCAATAAATCTATGATCCTGTCCCTGCTGTGGGTTCCGATAATAAGGGTACATGCAGCAAACCTCCTTTCCTCTATACTTGCCTACACTATTTCATATGCGAAGTGAAGGGGTTTGGAGTGGGCAAAAGAGCCCCCGAGATTCATATTGGATTTCCTTAGTAAGGTGTTCATGAGGACAAATATCTCCATCTGAAAGCTAAAACTGGCCTCATGAGGTGTTCATGAGGACAAATATCTCCATCCGAAAGCTAAAACTGTCCTCATGAGGTGGTCACGAGGACAAATATCTGCATCCGAAAGCTAAAACTGTCCTCATGAGGTGGTCATGAGGACAGTACCAGTAATTATTTCTCAATTGGTTCAAACCGTTCTACAAATAAGGCAAGTGTCCGGGTCATGACTCCTGTTGCCCCGGCTGGACCTAAATCATATGCCTTGGAAGAGGTTGCCGTCCCTGCGATATCTAAGTGTACCCACGGTGTTCCTTCGGCAAATTCACCGATAAACGCCCCAGCAACAAGCGCATGGCCTTCACTGCCTGGGGAATTATTTAAATCGGCGACTTTACTGTTTCTTACCCGCTCGATCTCCGTTTCAAATAATGGCAGCTGCCACATCTGCTCACCAGCTTCCACCGAAGCTTCTAACACCTGTTGATATAATTGGTCATGGTTAGTCATTGCTCCAGTAGTATGGAGGCCAAGAGCTGTTATCACTCCACCGGTTAAAGTTGCCACATCTACCAGGTAATCTGCGCCGTGATGCTTGGCATAGGTAACTGCATCAGCTAACACAAGGCGGCCTTCTGCATCTGTATTTAAAACCTCAATGGTTTTACCGCTCATCGAGGTAATGACGTCATCAGGTTTAAAGGCATGACCGTTAATCATATTATCTGTGGATGGAATGACAGCGACCACGTTTTGCTCTGGCTGGGTCTCGCCGATGATTTCCATTGCCCCTAGCACTGCTGCTGCTCCGCCCATGTCCGTTTTCATCCCAACAATTCCAGCTTTTGTTTTAATAGAGTAACCGCCTGTATCAAAGGTAATCCCTTTTCCGACGAGGCCGATGACATCTTTCCATTCGTCTTTTCCTTGATATTTCAGGACAATCATTTTTGGCGGCTCTGTGGACCCTTGGTTAACTGCAAGGAAGGCTCCCATACCGAGCTTTTCGATCTCTGCTTTATCTAAGATTTCCACTTCGAAATCATACCTTACAGCAAGGTCTTTGGCATAATTAGCCATAACTGTTGCTGTCAACATATTGCCTGGGAGGTTAACAAGTGTTCTCGCCGAATTCGTTGCTTTTCCAAACGCAAACCCTACAGTTAGTGATGCTTCCACTTCATCTTCCTCATATTTATCACAATAAATCGTCACATGCCCGAGTTTTTTCTCAGGCTCGTTCGATTTTTGTTTGTAGCTTTCAAATTGGTAAGTGGAAAGAGAAAGTGCTTCACTCAACGCATGTGAGGCATCTAAACCATTTACTTCCACTGCTGTAAAGGAATCTAAATAAACAGCGGTTTCCTCAAGTTTACTCTTTTGTATTTCCTTAAAAAGCCTACCAAACGCTTCTTTTAGTTTATCGAAGGTTAAATCCTTTTCTTTCCCTAAACCAACAAACCAAATTCTTTTTGCGCCGATTTTACCAAAGCTATGTACTTTACTGATACTTTTTAACTTGGCCGATAAATCACCCGATTTTACTAGGTTTGTAAGCTGGCCTTCGAACCGATGATCAAGACTTGTCAATAATCCTGAAAATTTTTCTGGTTTATCAAAAAGACCAATGATTAAACCCTCATGCTCAGTAGATAGGTCTATTTCCTTTTTAACATCAAACAAACTACTTCACCTCCATAATATTGTATTTTTATTATAACGAGTAACCGCATTTATTTCGACTAACTAATTATCTTACAATTATATTAAAATAAAAAACAGGCCAGCAGCCTGCTTCTATCGTTTCTCCGAGCTAATGTACTGCCCGCGAAAAACTTGCATCGATTTATCTTCATTTAATGATTTAAGTGTTTGCTCTGTCAGTTTCCCATTACCTTTTTCGACGACATAAATATCTAACTTCTTTTTCCCCCATTTATTATAAACATCATCTACCGTTTCATAATAAAGGTCTAGTTCATTCCCTTTAATAGCCCCGCCTTTATCAGCTACAACCCCATACCCGTATCCAGGGATAAAGAGAATCGTTCCAATCGGAAAAACAGATAAATCTGCTGCGATCGTTGAAAATAAATCACGTTTAACCTTTACTCCTGAGTAGGTAATCCCGTATTCCGGATGACCTTTACTCTTTCCTGTTGATTCTACTCCCGCAGTATAACCAGTGGCTGTAACAGTTAGCTTAGGATATTTTGACCAATCAATTTCGTCTTCTAAGGAACGTGAGGTTCCAGCAACGGTTTCAGTGGTTGAGATAACCGATGCAAATTGCTTAATGAGCAACTCGGCATTTACTCCGGAAATAGATTGGAAGGTCGCTAATATTGCCATCAAGAAAAGACACACCATCGCAAAACGCCTAGTCCAATTTTTCATTTTATTCATAAAATTTTTCACTCCTCCCAAAATATTCATTCCCAAGCTAGAGGAAATTATTCAAAAAAGGAGGGGGAAAATTTTTAGAACTGATTTTTCTTTTCCTTAAATCCTTGTTCCCAAAAAAAGACCCTTACCTAGAGGTAAAAGTCTAATATCATCTGGTATTCATTTATTAAAAGTCTTAAAACATTTGGTATCCATTTTTTCGTAAAAGCTTGATTGTAAAACCAGCTGCGACTGCACCAGCAAGTCCACTTATTAAGATAAGAATATCTGCAGTTGCTAGCGAAGTAAACCTGTGGCCCAACTCGTTAAAGGCCATTTTACTATTTGTAAAATATTCACTAAACCTTACTTTATCTACAATAAAAATTGCCACAATCGGATAAACTACTGCCATAACCCATGACATTCTTAGAAGCATATTTAAGATAAATCCAATTCCAAAAAATAAAACAAAGAATAATAAAATCGAAATGATTAAGACCACAATGCTCATTTGCATCCGAGATTCCCCCTTATACATCAACATTTAGTGTACTTAATGTCGAAAAGGGAGTCAATATAAACGAATTATTTTTGCAAGGCAATACTTTCCTTAAGAAAAAAAAGCCCCTCGAAAGTCTCGAAGAAGCAGTTATGGCTCGTTATCCAACTGATACAGAAAAGGTAAAAAGCCTTATTCTTTTTTCTTGCCTGTTCCATTACAGCACGTACAGGTTTCTGATCCGCCTAGTACTAGTTGAAAATAGCCTTTCCCAGAGCAATAATCACAGGTTTTTGAATCCAAACTCTTAACTGTCATTGTCCATCATCTCCTTAAAAATTAACTTAATTTTCTGATAATATATCAAGGATTGGCTAAAATGGAAAGGTCTGAATTTGTGCGAATCGCCCAAAGAAAACGGATACACATTAAGTATTCTTTCATTTACTAAGTTTTCCTTAAATTTTCTAAAAATTATAAAAATAATTTATAGGCTGTATACCCGAATTGATCACCAGGGTTCAGGTCACTAGTACCTGGCTTCGAAAAGGAAATATCATTTTTTATCAGGTATTGGAGAATAATCGATGCGTCTTTCTCGAGCAGCAGTTCTTCTGGAGACATAAATCTCGCTTCAAAGAGTTCGTTTTCCTGATGGATAACCTCACCCACTTCTATCGGTTCAAGCAGGAAATGGAGTAAATTATCACTGATTTCGCCTTTAATAACACCGGTTCTCAATCCGATGAACCCCTTGACCTGACATTGAATACCGGTTTCTTCCTTGACTTCCCGAATGACTGCTTCATCCGCAGTTTCCCCCATCTCAACAAAGCCTGCTGGCAATGACCATTTTCCTTTTAAACCGCCATATCTTTTCTTCACGACAAGCCATTGTCCATCTTTAGACTTTACCACCCCAGCAACAGCCAACCAAACCTTCCCGCGTTTTTCACGATTGCTCACCCAAACTCCCCCTAACAAAGAATTCATTTGTTCAATCATATCAAAAAGGGACAGATTTCTCTGTCCCTTTCGCATTAAAATATTTTTAAAAAACATTAAACTTCCCTTTTTTCAATACAAGACCTGCGCCGCCAATCATGTATAAAGAGCGATTATCGACTACTTTTTTCATGAAGGATGCCTTGGCACCAGTTATTTTTTTACCAAAAACAACACCGATCGCATCATCTTCACCAAGGGAGCAAACAGTCCCTTTATTGTCAAACGTAAAAGTTTCTAACTCAGCTTTATTGCGAACTAGGGCCGCTATATTACGGGCACAAACTTCGCCTTGCTGCATAGCAATTTGAGCGGTCGGAGGATAAGGACGATTAATCTCCTCATTAATCATGAGTGAGCTGTCACCAATCATGAAGACATCCTCAAAGCCAGGAACACGAAGGTCCGGCTGAACTTTTACCCTGCCTCGCATTGCTTCGAAACCTGATTTTTCAACAATCGAGTTCCCGCGAATTCCAGCGGCCCAAACGACGGTACCAGCCTTAATCTCACGCGGTTCCTCATCACCTTTTGCTACAAAAATTCCTTCTTCCGTGCATTCCTTAATCGCTGTTCCAATTAAGAATTCGACACCTTTTCGTTCCAATTGTGAAACGGCGTAATTCACTAATTCTGGGTCAAAACCAGGGAGTACGGTTGGTGCAGCTTCAACACAAATAATTTTTACTTTATGGGAATCGACATCATATTCATGGCATAGTTCTGGTATTCTGTTTGTTAATTCACCTAAGAACTCGATTCCTGTAAATCCAGCACCACCAACAACAATAGACAAGCGATTGTCGTTCTTCACTTCTTCCATATTGTAGGTGGCAAATTGGTATTCAATATGTTCGCGCAATTGACGTGAAGAATTCACATTAGAGATTCCAAATGCAAATTCTTTTAATCCTTTAATACCAAACGTTTCTGGCTCACCGCCAAGAGCAATAACAAGGTAGTCATAGTTGACTTCACCTTTTTCTAAAATAACCTTTTTTTCTTCTTTGTTTATTTCTACTACTGTATCTTGAACAAAATCCACTTTACTGCGATCAATCACATCACGTATATCATAACGGACACGATCATGATGTAACGTACCTGCAGAAGCTTCATGGAGCCATGTGGTTTCATAATGGTAGTCATTTTTATTCACTAATACAATATCCGCTTCATTAACGCCGATTAATTTTTGTAAGCGAACTGTTGTCATTAGTCCACCATAACCAGCACCGAGAATAACAATTTTAGGCTTTCTCAAAGTGATCACTTCCACCTTTTATTTTTTTTGAATAAACTCTCTTTTTCTTAGCTTCCACTGCTTTAACCGTTTTTATTTTGAATAATAGAAAAATGTATGTGATATAATTCACGTATGAGTCTAAAAAAAACGAACTACTTGGTTTGGATATCGATTTTCGCAGAGGTTTATTATGCTAAGAAAGTAAATATTTTCCCATGATCGTCATAAAAATGTGCTTTTTATGTCACAAAAATTTAACAATCTATCCTCAATACATCTTATGCTACTTTCACAGGATTATCAAGCAATTTTTATAAATTAATTAACTTTAATAGATAAGGAATTGCATCTCCTGTTATCTTTTAGTCCTTGTTTTAAATATTGTTTCTATTGCGAATATTACCTTTATAATGATGTGAGAATTTTTTATTTTATGATATTATAGTGAGTGGAGTTTCTAACTACAAGTTGGGGGGATACGGAGTGCAGGAGAATCAAAAAGTTTATGACATTACAATCATCGGTGGCGGCCCTACCGGTTTATTTACCGCCTTTTACGGAGGAATGAGACAAGCATCCGTGAAAATCATTGAGAGCTTACCACAGCTAGGCGGTCAATTATCAGCGCTTTACCCGGAAAAATATATTTATGATGTGGCAGGTTTTCCAAAAATCCGTGCACAAGAATTGATAAATAACTTAAAAGAACAAATGCGCAAATTCGAACCTACAGTTGCACTTGAGCAATCTGTTGAAAAGTTAGAAAAGCAAGAAGATGGTACGTTCAAATTAACAACAAATAAGGAAGTTCACTATTCAAAAACAATTATAATTACCGCTGGAAATGGTGCTTTTCAACCGCGTCGTTTAGAGCTAGAAAGCGCTGCCCAATATGAACGGAAAAATCTCTACTACTTTATTGAGGATCTAAATCAGTTTGCTGGTCAAAAAGTTGTGGTTTTTGGTGGCGGAGATTCTGCCGTTGACTGGGCACTAATGCTTGAGCCTATTGCTGAGAAAGTATCCATTGTTCACCGCAGAGATAAATTCCGTGCTCACGAACATAGTGTCGAAAACTTGTTTAACTCAAAAGTAGATGTGAAGACACCTTATGTTCCTGCCGAACTTATTGGTGATGACGGTGGAATTAAGCAGGTAGTCCTTGAAACGGTTAATGGTGAAGAGAAAGTAGCACTCGATGTGGATGCTGTTATTTGTAACTATGGTTTTGTCTCATCCCTTGGACCAATTAAGGAATGGGGTCTAGAAATCGAAAAGAATTCCATTGTCGTAAATTCGAAAATGGAAACCAACATACCTGGCATTTATGCTGCGGGCGATATTTGCACCTATGACGGAAAAGTAAAATTAATTGCTTGTGGCTTTGGTGAAGCACCAACTGCCGTTAATAATGCAAAAGCTTTCATTGATCCTAAAGCAAAAATCCAGCCATTGCATAGTTCATCGATGTTTAATAAATAAGAAAAAAGCGTCCCTCAGCGGGACGCTTTTCCGTGTTCAATATTTTAGCATTCTTCTGGTGTACCTGTTGTTGTAGCCGTTCTAAACGAAGAGCCACAGCCGCATGATGCAATGGCATTCGGATTCTCAATCGTAAAACCGCCGCCCATCATTGATTCTTTAAAATCAATCTTCGTCCCTTGTAAAATTGCAGCACTCTCTTTATCGACCAGCACTTGAATCCCGAATTGTTCAAACGTTAGATCATCTTCATTAACTGTATGCTCAAAGCCCATACCATAAGACAAACCGCTGCAGCCACCGCCTTTTACGCTGACTCGTAACAGTGCACCTTCTTCTTCGTTATGCTTCATCATTTCTTTAATATGGAGCGACGCTGCTTCTGTTAAAATAACCACTTCATTACTCATTGTATTTCCCTCCCTAAATGAGGCTTTTATTAAATTATATACACAGATTGTAAACTACTCAACTAAATTGAATCTTATTAACTAATATATGGAATAATAAAAAATAAGGGAGCGGCAATGCTCCCTTATTTTATTCATACTGTTGAACTTAGCGCTTCCGCTTTTCTTAAAACATTGGATTTTCTTCTAGATATTGATAAATGTTATCTACCAACTCATCGGCTGTTTTTCCCGTTACCACTTCGCCATTTACAAGAGCATATAGTGTAGTTGCACATTTCCCGCAATATCCAAGACATCCATATTCAATAATATCCAAGTTAGGATCTTTTTCTAATTTTTCAAGTGCCTTTTGTGCACCATTAGCAAGATTGCTAATACAAAATTCAATGATGGGTTGAATCATTGCCTTCACCTCTCCACAACTACATATCCTACTCTATTTCATTTGCTTCGTCAATTACCATGTTTACCCTGCTGATGTCAAGAAAATCATGAATAATGTTGTTATTTCGACCCATTTTAGATATACTCGTATTTGGTAAAGAAACGAAAGAATTACACTACTTTTTTTTATTGCATTCAGCCAATTTTTTAATATGAAAACCGGATATTCAAAGGGGAAATAATAATGAAAAACCTTGTAATTTTAGGTGGTGGATACGGTGGGATGAAGATTTTAAACGAACTTCTTCCCAACAATTTACCAGAGGACGTAACGATTACTCTTGTGGACCGTGTACCCTACCATTGCTTAAAAACGGAGTACTACGCATTAGCCGCAGGCACGATTTCAGACAAAGAAGTCCGTGTTGCTTTTCCTGAACACCCTCGATTAGAAGTAAAATATGGTGAAGTAATCGCCGTTGATACAATGAACAGAAGAATCGTAATGAAAGATGCAGAACCCGTCGCCTACGATGATTTAATTATCGGTCTTGGCTGTGAGGACAAGTACCATGATGTTCCCGGTGCAGATCAATTCACTTACAGTATACAGAGTATCGAAAAGTCCCGCCTTACTTACTCCGTCTTAAACAATTTGGGACCTGGCTCGGTTGTGGGTATTGTGGGAGCCGGACTTAGCGGTGTAGAGTTAGCAAGTGAATTAAGTGAAAGCCGTGAAGATCTAAACATCAAATTATTTGATCGGGGAAAACATATTCTTTCCTCTTTCCCGGAACGTTTAAGCAAATATGTTGAAAATTGGTTTGTGAAAAACAATGTTGAAATTATCAACGGTTCCAATATTACCAAGGTAGAAGAAAATGTATTATACAATCACGATCAGCCTATTCATTGCGATGTGATTGTCTGGACGGCAGGAATTCAAGCCAATAAAATTGTCCGCGATATGGACGGGGAAAAAGACGGAATGGGCAGACTAGTCCTTACCCCAATTCATCATTTACCAAATGATGAACATGTTTTTATACTCGGGGATTGTGCAAGTCTCCCCCATGCACCAAGTGCTCAATTAGCAGAGGGACAGGCTGAACAAATTGTTGAAGTCTTAAAGAGACGTTGGAAAGGTGAAGAACCGCCTGCTTCCTTCCCACAAATTAAATTAAAGGGTATCCTTGGTTCCCTGGGGAAAAAGCATGGTTTTGGGATGATGGCAGACCGCGCTATTACAGGACGCGTCGCCCGTATGTTGAAAACTGGGATTTTATGGATGTACAAGTATCATAATGGATGAATAAACAAGAAGAAGCATTCCGATGTCGTTGGAATGCTTCTTCTCATTAAATTGCTTTATACCCATATTTCTCTAGTTCTGAAAAAATAGTTTTTAAGCGCGGGTTCCCTTCGCCAACGACTTTTTCTTTAATGACAACTACCGGGTAAAACATATCCTCTTCGACCACTTTTTTGGCAAAATCGAGTTGTTCATTCTCCCCAGTGGGCTGGTAAATATCAACGTACGTCATTTTAAAAGGTTGATCCGGAAATTTCCTAGCTATAGCTGCCTCCAGCCATTCAAACGTTTCTTTGGAAGAAGGTAAATTTACACAACTTGGGCATAATTGTTCCGCTCCATAAACAACAATTTCTACTTCTTGACTATTCATCATATGATTCCTGCCTTTTCCTTTAAGATTGACTACCTTATTTATACTATACAAACAAAGAAAATGTCTTTAAATGTGTGTTTTCCTAATTTCTGATAATGGATTTTTAACGCCGATGACATTATAATATAAACTATAGGAAGGGAGTCGATTCATTTGGCAGAACAAGAAATTTTTGAGCAAGTTCAAGAAGTATTAGATAAATTACGTCCATTTCTTCTTCGCGATGGCGGAGATTGTGAATTAGTAGATGTGGAAGAAGGCATTGTAAAACTTCGCCTGTTAGGTGCATGTGGAAGCTGCCCAAGTTCAACAATCACACTTAAGGCTGGTATTGAAAGAGCTCTTTTAGAAGAAGTTCCTGGTATTGTTGAAGTAGAACAAGTATTTTAAATAATACTTAAAAAGAGCGATTGCCTCCCGAGGCAATCGCTTTTTTGTGATACCTGAAATAAATTATTAATAAAGCCATTCCAATAGGGGAAGTTTTAAAGACTTAATAGGCGCATCCGTTAGTTGATAAAAACCAGCCAAAAACCGTTCATATTCGCCAGACTGCCGTAAAATTCTAGTTAACTTCTCCTCCAATACCTTTTTATCCTGTTCCGATGTCGTTATATAATAACTCTCGATGCATTCAAAGTAATGAAGAGGGAAAATTAAGCGCGAATATAGTAATCTCCATGTAAAAGGCGACAATGGTGAAATACTTTGGTACTCTTCAAAAAATCGTTTTAATTCCACATCATAGGTTTGAAAATTGTGAAGGTATCTTTCTCTTGTCCATTCAGCTAGGTCACGGCTGCGATGGTCAAAAACCCAATCGAATGGGTTTTTAATCATATAATTATTGAGTGGCCCCCATGTTTTTTGGGTAAAACGTTCATGACAAACAGTGCCGCTATCTGTTTCCAATGGTTCATCATCGATTTCGGTATCCACTAAATATTGAATAGCATTCTCTGTTAACCCTAGATAATAGGGGAATGAATCAATAAACATTCGTTGAAACTCATCTTCAGGTGTTTGAAAAAGCAGCCCATTCCAAACCTTTTCCATTTGCTCAAGCCGCTTTTCCCATAATGACTTCCATTGGCCAATCCTGCTGGACCTCTCTATTTGAAAGGGAACCCTTCTCCCACGTTCATGAAATCTAGCCAATTTCCTCCCTAATTTTATTTTTCGCTGTGCTTCCGTTTGTCGATTGGCCAAGACACAATATTTATTTTGTTCCCATGTCGTAATTAGATGACCTTCTTTCGATTGCAAAAAGACCGGGACATTTTGATCGCCATAATTTCTTAAATGCTGCGATATTTTTTCAAGCTCGGCAAGATCCTCTTCTTCCTTGCCAGTTGGTTTGGAGATTAAGTAGAGCCAGCCATTTCCTCTTAACGCATCGTAAGTATCTAATTTTACATATTCATCCACCGTAATGCCATATTGATTTTCCAGCATTTCCTGAAGCATTAAGGTCCACCTCATTTCTTTCCCTTTTCTTACCTCATGTATATGTATTTAGCTTAAAAAACTTGTTCCTGAATAACGAAGAAAAATGATGGAGAATATAAGGCTTTATCCATGCTCTTTTTTAAGGTGAATTTGCATAAGTTAGAATAATAAAGTATATATTTAGTGAAAATCTATGGAAAAGGTGATCAGAGGAATGGCAGATGACAAAAACGTAAATCTAACCGAAGTAACTGCACGCAGATGGCTGAAAGAAAGAGGCGTTGAAGTACAGGACATCGCTGATTTAGTTTTCTTTTTACAGGAAAAGTATCACGAAAATTTAAAAATGGAAGATTGTTTAGCGAACGTGGAACGCGTTCTTTCAAAACGTGAGGTACAGAACGCAATTTTAACAGGAATTCAGCTGGATATACTTGCTGAAAAAGGAATGCTTGAAGAGCCTCTTCAATCCATCATTGGAACAGATGAAAGCCTCTATGGCGTGGATGAAATTCTAGCCTTTTCCATTGTAAATGTATATGGTTCGATTGGTTTTACAAATTACGGTTACATCGATAAGTTAAAGCCTGGTATTTTAGCTCATTTAAATGATAAATCAACAGGAGAGTGCCATACCTTTTTAGACGATATTGTTGGTGCGATTGCAGCGGCCGCATCGAGCAGACTCGCACACCGGGCGGCCCGCGAGGAAAAAGAGAAAAAATAGGTTAGAAAAAGGATGGGGTGGCCCCATCCTTTTTTACATTTCCCATTGATCTAAGGAATCAACAGTATAGGTTGGCTTTCGGCTATAGCCGGAAAGCAGTTCTTTTGTCGTTACACCCGTATGAACTAATAAGGTATCCATGCCTGCATTCATACCTGCTAAGATATCCGTATCATAGTAATCTCCAACCATCAACGTCTTTTCTTTTGGTGTTCCTAGTACCTTTAAGGCCTGGTCCATTATGATTGCTTCAGGTTTGCCGATAAAAATTGGCTGTGTTTGTGTGGAAACCGTAATAACTGATGTAAGTGAACCATTCCCTGGAAGCAAGCCTCTTTCTGTAGGTATGGCAATATCGCCATTTGTCGAAATGAATGTCGCTCCATTTCGAACGGCCAAACAAGCCACCGCCAATTTTTCATAACTAATCTCCCGATCAATTCCCACTACCACAAAATCGGCATCTTCTCCACCAAAGTTTAATCCCTTCTCTTCTATGGCTGTCTGAATGCCTTCTTCCCCAATCACATAAACGGTGGCATCATTTTTTCGTTCATAGATATAATTAGCTGTCGCTTGGCTGGTTGTAAAGACCTGCTTCTCATCCGCGGGAATATCAAACTGGGTCAACTTCTCAGCCACCTGTGCCGGTGTTCTTGATGAGTTGTTCGTCACAAATAAATACGGTATTTGTTGATCGCGAAGTTTTTTTACAAAATCGGAAGCTGCTTCAATTCGCTCTGTCCCTTTATACATCGTTCCATCTAAATCAATTAAATAGCCTTGATATTTCTTCATGATTTATCACTCCTAAAATCTATTATGACCATATAAAACAAAAAGACCGCGAAAAACGGCCTGATCATTAGTTCTTAAACGCCGAAACCGGGCCTAATTCATTGGCAAGATAATCACGGACATTGGCTGCAAAATTAACCAGTTCATGTAAATGTTTTGAAAAGACCTCTTGCAGTTCCAGGTGATCAACATCCGTATAAGATTGGACAAGTCTTTTTCGATACTGAATCAGGATTTTTAAACCTTTCCCCGTTTCAGCTGAAATCACCTTTTCATCCATTAAAATATCAATGATGTCATCGTAACTGCCTGGGTCCCGCATAATAAACCCATCAATCATCGAATTTCCGACATCCAAAACCGACTCAATCATCATCTGGTTTAAACGCTCTAGTGCTGCCTTTTCAAGCGGTGTGGACCACTCTTTTTGACTTAAGAATAATTGTATTTGCGTTTCTAAATATTTTAAGATTTCTTCAATTTTTTCTCTGTCAACAAAATACATCGTATCACTACCTCCATTTTTCTATTTAATTGTAACATGATTTGACATCGTTCGTGTTTTTCGATTCCTAAAAACTTGTGAAAATTTAGGAAAATTCTTTACTCCCCTAGATTCACTTTATTTGTTACTATATAGAAGATGTCGAAAATACGTATTTTTTATTAAGGAGACGGTTAGATGAAAGAACGCTTTTTCTTATACGATGATACAGAAGATACAAAAACAAGATTTGTCAGCTTTGTTGGTGAAAATCAACGCTTCGATTTAGCGATTGTTCAAAGTGACCGCCATTTCGGGAAACATCTGGTTCTTGATATGCAAGGTAGCCGTTTTGCTATCATCGGTTTAGACGATTTGCAAGAGGAAGGCTATTTAGAGTACGCTTTTCAGTTGAATGATGAAGATGCAGAGGAATTAAGGTCCTTTTTAATGGAATTAATTTAATGTGTAGTCATGAATTACACTCCCTTTGAAAATAATAGTAGTAAAAGGGGGATTAAGCATGACAAAAAACGAAGTAGAAAAATATACGGAATTATCCAACGTCGAAAAACAAAGGAACTTTCTTACTGCAGAAGAATATCCGGAAGGTCCTTATGGTTCTCCAATCCGTGAAAACGAACCGGTTCAAAACAAAAGCACACCTTGGACAGATGGACAAAGGCCATACAGTGCCTTTAATTACGAAAATAAAACACTGCATCAAGATCTTCCACGGCAGATGGACGGGGCACATCCAACACATGATGACCCTGAGAAAGATGAACAGCCACCCTATATGGAGACAACGTAAAAGAAGGGCCAGTTTAGCTGACCCTTCTTTTATTTCTTTACTTTTTTCAAGACAAAATATGCACAGCCAAAATTGCAGTATTCATACAGGTATTCACTTAGTGTACTTATTTTTGTATCAAACGTGGCTTTTTGGTTTTGGTCGTCGAAAAAGCCCTTTAACCGAAGTTGACCATAACCCCAATCGCCAACAACATAATCATACCTTGTTAAAATATCACTAAACCTTGCTTTAAGGGCTTCCTCATTAAAGCCGTTTCTATGTTCTTGGACCATTTCATAAACAGTGTTGTTCATTATAATCATGATATTTCACCTCTTTTGCCAGCTAATTCCTAATGACCATTATAACCGATTCCCCATCAATTATAAAGAAAACTCGCTGACTGGCGAGCCGTTAGGCGAAGACAGAAGCGTAGTTGCACTTATACTTTATACTTAAAATTGGCGCCTACGTCGAGATACTCCATTGCTGCCAATTTATTCTATGTTAAAGTACAAAGAAAAAAAATCCTCTAAATGGCTATTCTAATAAAAGGAGGTGTTGAAATTGAAAAAATTAGTCATAATCTTGGGATTATGTACAATGACAGCTTTAACAGGGTGCACTAAGGATATGGGAAACCGTGATGTGTATGAGGAAAGCGGCAATACCATTAATGTTAACAATAAAAGACATGAGCTATACAATGAAGGGGCTAGCCGCGGTGTCCGTAACGTTAGTAACAATTATGGCTTTGTCCGTCACCAAAAGAGTCCGCTGATGAATGATAATACGGCTAATGACCACTATACAGCTCTAGACCGTGAACAGGTGGCAAACATCATCAGTAAATACAGTACAGAAATTCCCAATGTAAATGATGTCGCTACACTAGTGACAGACCAAGAAGTATTAATTGCGTATGATACAGATTCAAAAGATCGCAATTTGACGGCTGACCAAGTGAAGAAAACGGCGATGTCTGTCGTTCCAAGATATTACCATGTCTTCGTTACTGACAATAAAGTGTTAATGAGGGATGTTGAAAATCTCGCGAACCTTGACTCCACAAGCAGGAACGCCCGGAATTTAGTTAATGGGCTAATTAAGCAAATGAAAAAATCCCCACAAGGACAGCGAATGAACGCAAGTGAGGACGAAAATGGACTAACGCCTGACGACAAATAGAAAAGCGGAGGCGCCCGTTTAGCGACTATGGACTGGAGCTCGAAGTGCACTAGACGTCCGAGCTAGAACGTCATATTTCCAAGTAAATGAAAGAGTTCAGTCACTTTGACTGAACTCTTTGGTTTTAAGCTTGTTGTGCTTCTTGTTCACCAAGGATTTGCTTGTGTTTTGCTGCAGCATTAACTTGCTCATCTGCATGATAGGATGAGCGGACAAGAGGGCCTGCTTCACAATGGCTAAAGCCTTTACTAATTGCAATTTGTTGTAATTCTTTAAATTCATCAGGGCTATAATATTTCTCAACCTTCAAATGACCTTTTGTCGGCTGTAAATATTGGCCAATCGTCATAATATCGATATGATTTGCTCTTAAATCATCCATAACTTCGATTATTTCTTCCTTCGTTTCCCCTAAGCCAACCATTAAGCTGGATTTTGTTGGAATATTAGGCTGCATTTCTTTTGCCCGACGAAGAAACTCAAGGGAACGGTCATATTTAGCCCGGGCTCTAACTCTAGGTGTCATCCGTCTAACCGTCTCAATGTTATGGTTTAAGATATCAGGTTTAGCATCCATTAATACACGTAAATTTTCTTCTTTTCCTCCCATATCGGAAGGCAGAACTTCAATACTTGTAAATGGATTTTTCCGGCGAATCGCTCGAACCGTTTCCGCAAAAATGGCTGCCCCGCCATCCCTGAGATCATCACGGGCTACCGCTGTTACCACCACATGTTTTAAGTTCATCAATTGAACAGAGTCTGCCACTCGTTCTGGTTCTTGCCAATCAAGCTCTGTAGGTAAACCCGTTTTAACCGCACAAAAGCGGCAGGCACGAGTACAAGTATCCCCTAGAATCATGAAGGTAGCCGTACGTCTTTCTGCCCAGCATTCATGAATATTAGGACAGCGTGCTTCTTCACAAACTGTGTGCAGATTCTTTTCACGCATCATTTTTTTCAAGCCCGTATAGGACTCGTTAGTATTTAGTTTTATTTTTAACCATTCCGGTTTTCTTAGAATTTCTTCTTTCTTACTCACGTTCAGCACACCCCTTGAAACGATATATATGTTTCTATATGTTGTCACTTTAACATACTGAAATAATATCGACAAGCAAATCGGTTTATATTATTTAGTGCAAACCATCTTGATTCAGCTAAAATCTTGTTTACCATTTATTAACCATAATGAAATGGTTTAGAAAACATAAACTAACCTTGTACATTACTCGGAAGGAGGATTCTTGTGCGGGCTGTTCTAATCATCGGAACCTTTCTTTTATTCTTTACCACTTCATGCACGGTCAGAGAGGCTCAAGCAAAAACAAACGAAACTGATCCATATCAAGAAAGAATGAAGCTTTATAAGAAGGTTGAAACGGTTACCCAAATTCCTTGGTATTACTTAGCGGCTATTGATCAATATGAAAGAAGCATCCGCCAGGTCCGCAGAGACTTACCTAAACCAGATAGCGTAATCGGCATCTATTTTCGTCCAGAAGAATGGGCTGGTTTAACCAATCCAAATCCTTTGGAAGAAAACCCAGCAATCATCCAGTTTTTTGATGGAAAGGGTGTGGATGGGGATGGGGATGGAAAAGCGAGTCTTAAAAATGATGAGGACGTCCTTTATACGTTTGCCAATTATCTACTTTCATACGGAATTGATCATGATAATATAAAAATCGGCTTATGGAATTACTATCATCGCGATAAGACCGTAAGTATCATTGCTGGAAAAGCAAAAATATATCGACATTTTGGTCGGCTTAATTTAGATACACAAGTATTCCCAGTACCGATTCGCAGCAATCACAGTTACCGGAGTACCTGGGGGTCTGCGCGCGGGTGGGGCGGCCGAAGGATTCATGAAGGTACCGATGTTTTTGCTGGCTACGGAGTTCCGGTTCGAGCAACAAATTATGGCATTATTGAAATGAAAGGCTGGAACAAGTTTGGGGGATGGAGAATCGGCATTCGTGATATCAATAATACCTATCATTACTTTGCCCATCTAAGCGGTTTTGCTAAGGACTTAAAGGTCGGCCAAATTGTTGAGCCTGGAATGATTATTGGCGGTGTAGGGAGCTCAGGGTACGGTCCTCCAGGAACCTCAGGAAAATTCCCTCCACATTTACATTACGGGATGTACAAAGACAACGGTGTGACTGAATGGTCTTTTGATCCCTACCCTCATTTAGCTAAATGGAAGCGGATGGAGCGGATGAATGCTCGAAAAAAATAGGACTGTCCATGGTGGATAGTCCTATTTTTAGTTCCCCGATTTTTTGGAGTCCGTCTGAATACCTGGAAGCTGTATCGATGGAGTTGTACCAGCTCCGCCATTATAAAATTGCGGAACATCCCCTTGAATGAGCGATCCGTCGACTGGAATACTTTGGGTAAGCTTTGTGATTTTAGTCGCAAACGGTGTGATGATTTGGACGGATACTTCGATATGAATGGAAACATCGACCCAGGTATTGTTAATCCCCATATCTTTTGTCTCAATTTTAACATCTGGTTCCACTTCGCCAATGGCATGAAACTTTACGGGGATCTTCGGACCAAAATTTCCCAATAAGGAGATATTTGTTGCTTGACCTAGAGGGACATACCAAATAATTCCGTCTTCCTTTTCGGAATTTTGCGTTTCAATTTCAACATCAGTTAACTGCTCTAACGAAGCAAGGTCACCTTTTTTAGCTGCTTTTAGGTTTTTTTGAATTTGAGCAGTTGTTTCCGCTAAGACCCGGTTTATATAAACAGTATTGAGTTTAACGTTGGATGCCTTGCCATTTTCACTTGGTAAGATCACAATGACGTCATTGTCTTCACCTGTGTCTGTTGTCCGTTTTGTAATCGCCTTATTAATAACAAGGGAAGCAATATTACGGGTTTCGGAAGTAGCAATTCTCATTAATGTCGGCTCAATCCCCTTATTCACGAGCCATAAGCCGGTGGCAGTTGAAAATAGAAAAAAGACAAACGTCAATAGCATGACATAACGGAAAGGCAACGGTCCCTTCCTCGGAAGCCGCCTGCGAAACTTCGCCAAAAAAATCACCCCTTCAAGCTATATGTATGCTTTATAATGGGGAACTAATCCATAAAAAAAAGCCCGCATGGAGCAAGCTTTTTAAATCATTTTTAACAAGGCGTCCTTCCCAATCATTCCTTGGTGAATACCTAACGCCTCTGCCTCCCATGTCACCGACTCTAACGGTGCATTTAGGAGCTGTTCAATGGTTCTTACTCCAACAGCACGGCCGGCAATAATCTTGCGGGCCTTTAATTTATCATTTAATAAACCCACATCCAAGGCACCGCACATAATATATCCCTTATCGCTTGATACAGCAAGCAAGGTTGTTTTTGGAAGTAAAACCGAAACTGCCAAAAAGGTATGGCCGTTTATTTCAATTGGTGAAAGCTCAATCAAATGGTCCACACTCCTTTCCTCTCTATCACTTTATGACAGGTTATGAAAAAGCGTGTAGCCAATCTATGACTGTATTTGTAACTTCCATTTTAATAAATCTCTTAAGAATTCTGGCAAGAAATACTTCTTTTCTTTTTGCGGAAGAATGTCTTTGAAAAAGTGGCCAAACGTAAACATATCAGGCAGGGCTAACGTATAATTTCTTTCATGATCGACTTCCGTCCCATTAATAAACATGACGTCTCCATGAAAACTAATTCGGTCAAAGACAAATATCCCTAAAAGAGTTCCTCTGAATCCAAGTCCTTTGATATGCTTATGGATTAAGCCCTCGTCTTTTGTCTGCCAATAAACCTCCTCTAATTCTTTTCCAGTTAGTTCAACCACACACGGATTTATTGGATGTGGACAAATCTTCAGCAAATCGTAAACCGTAACATCACCCGATAAAGGCCCTAACAATAGCCCCGCGTTAATCATGGCACAATCAGTGTTACACCATTCTCTTAATGCCCTGCAAAGCATAAATGAAAACTCCGTTTCATGAAAAAGATCATTAATTAGAGGCTTAGCTAAGGTGGTTACTTTTTGATTTAAATCGGCTTTTCCTCTTGTAAAATAAGCATCGATTTGCTCCTGCTCATTTTTAGCTTTCGGCAGATCTTTACTGTCATATAAAATGGCCTTCTTAGCGGTAATCTCTTTTTGTTCATCTACTTTGAGGGTAACGTGGCCAACAAAATATCCATACTTCCCTGCAGCCCCAAGGAGCGTTTCCCCCACTAGCTTTCCTTTTTCAAGGAAGTGATGGGTATGTGATCCTAATATGACATCAATTTCAGGAAAATCTACAGCAATTCTTTCGTCTTCCTGAAGACCTAGATGGGAGAGTAAAATGATGATGTCAGATTCTGCTTTTACTTTTTCAATCCATTTTTTCAGCTCCTCAATCGGCTCTGTCACCTTCCAGCCCAGTAAACCATAAAGATGGGCAAACGGTGCCGTTAAACCGATGACACCCACCCTTGTGCCCTTTTTCGAATGATAAATCTTATATGCCTTTACCCAGCTAGGATAGCATCCATCTTGCTGATAAAGATTAGCTAACAGAACGTCAAACTGAGCATTTTCATATAGTTCATTTAAGTCTTCATATGGAAGGTTAACCCCTTCATTGTTTCCGATCGTAACCGCTGTATACTGGCTCTCATTTATGAGATCAATATTCCCTTTTCCTCTTGAAGCTTCAGTGAAAGGATGCCAGCGATCAATAAAGTCGCCGATATCAAATAGAAAGACATCCTCTTTTTTTTGGTGATGCCTCTCATGTTTTATTGCTAGGAACTGCTTAATTCGGGGCCAATTTTCTAAGTGACTGTGGACATCGTTTGTATGATAAATATGTATGGTTTCCATCCTAGACCTGCCCAAAAATTCCTTGATAAATTAACCTGATTCCAACAATGACAAGAATGGTTCGTAAAATTAACACAATTGTTTTACTCTTAAGCTTTGTGTTTAAAAAGACACCCACCTTTGCTCCAATCCAAGCCCCAGGAACCAATGCTAGAGCATAAAGCCAGTCCACATTTCCTAAAGTAATATGTGTAATCGAGCTCAGCAAGGATGTTGGTAAAATCATATACATCGACGTGGCCGTTGCCACATGTGGAGGAAAGAAAAACACCAAAATCATGGTCGGAACCATTAAGGACCCGCCGCCCACACCAAAAACTCCCGATAAAAAGCCCACTATAAAAGCAATCAGGACTCCCACTATTGGGTTATATCCATATTCAAAGGTTTTACCCGCATTATCTGTAAAAGTGCGGATGATTCCCCGATCTTTCCGATAAGGAATGGGCTTTAATTTGTCCTTCAGTAATAAAATAATCGAAATAAAAATAATAAATAGACCGAAAAAGATATTGAACGTCTTAATATGTAAGCCTTCAGTTACCCATGCGCCCAGAATACTCCCTGGACCACTTCCGATTAGAAAAATCAGGCCGCTTTTATAATCAACTGTTTTGTGTTTCATATAAGCTAATGTAGATGATAGACCCGTAAAAATCATCGTAAACAGTGATGTTCCTACCGCAACCTGAGGTGTTATATGTCCAAAGGCTGATAGGGTTGATAAATAAAGCAACGAGGGAACAATAATAATTCCGCCGCCTAATCCTATCAGCGAGCCTAACGAACTCGCAATAAGTCCAATCACTACTAGAATAATCCATTCCATGTTTTCTTTCTCCTAACCTCTCGCTGTTTTGTATCCCCTTTATAATAAATCTAGCTGGCGTGGAGCAAGTCCCTGATATTCAATTTGTAAAAGGGTGACCATTTCCTTGGCATTGTCTGCTGCATCTCCGCCAGAGTTGTTGTTAAAAAGGAGATACACATCTTTTGTGTCCTTGGCTAATTTTCGAATGGACTCTGCCCATTCATCTAATTCTTTTTGGTTATAGCGGTAAAGATAACGGACCTCACGCCAATCCTCTCCGATTCGTTTTTGCCAGCCATGGACATTACGGCCATGAAAACGGACAAGGACCTTCTCTGGAGTGGTCGCCTGTACTACCGTTGGGATAGAACCTTCTCCGGATTGTGGTTCATCGCAAATACTATGGATCCATTTTTCTTTTGTCATAAAATCAAGTGTTTTTTGACGATACTGGGGAGTGAACCATGACTGATGCCTAAATTCTAACGCGCTAGGAAGGTCACCCATCTCATGTTTGCACCATCTTAAGTATTCAACATTTTCGCGAGTACATGTAAACCATGGTGGAAATTGAAAAAGGGTCATCGCTAGTTTATTCGTTTCTATGTATGGTTCGAGCGACTCTTTGAAGGCTCTGAACATCGCCTGTTTATTTTCAAACGGAATTTCCCCTCGCATATGTCCGGTCATTCCCTGGTAGGTTTTTACAATAAATTGGAAGCCGGCCGGTGTTTCATTGACCCACTTCTCAGCATTCCTTTTAGGCTGAATCGCATAAAAGGCTGAATCTACTTCTACGATTGGAAAATGACCTGCATATGCCTTTAGCTTGTCCCTTGACGAAATTTGGCCTGGATATAAGCTATCATGGTCGCCCCAGCCGGTTACACCGATGTAGATCAAAAAACTCACCTCCAACTATTAATAATAGCATAACCATTTTTCGATTTGAGAAAAAGGGTGGAAGATATTTAGGTGCAAACAACAATTTCATGGCAAATGGGGGCAGTCGCCAGTAAAGTGGGGCTATCCGCAAGTTGGACACGCTTATCGCAAGTTGGACACACCTATCCGCAAGTTGGCGCACCTTATCCGCAAGTTGGCGCACCTTATCCGCAAGTTGGCTCACCTATCCGCAAATTGGCTCACCTTATCCGCAAGTTGGACACACCTATCCGCAAGTTGGCTCACCTATCCGCAAGTTGGCTCACCTTATCCGCAAGTTGGCTCACCTTATCCGCAAGTTGGCGCACCTTATCCGCAAGTTGGCTCACCTTATCCGCAAGTTGGCGCACCTATCCGCAAGTTGGCGCACCTTATCCGCAAGTTGGCGTACCTTATCCGCAAGTTGCGCACGCTTATCCGCAAGTTAATGGCGACTTCAGCAAATCCATACGCAAAAACCCGCCTGCCATTGCGGCAAAGCGGGTAAATTTTATAAAAAATATTAACCGATCGATCCTTCCATCTCGAACTTAATGAGACGGTTCATCTCAACGGCGTATTCCATTGGTAATTCTTTCGTAAATGGCTCAATAAAGCCCATAACGATCATTTCTGTTGCTTCCTGTTGAGAAATACCACGGCTCATCAAGTAGAAGAGCTGCTCTTCAGAAACTTTAGAAACCTTTGCTTCATGCTCGAGCGAGATGTTATCGTTTAAGATTTCATTGTATGGGATTGTATCTGATGTCGACTTGTTATCCATAATTAATGTATCACATTCGATATTAGAACGTGCCCCATCTGCCTTACGTCCGAAGTGAACTTGGCCGCGGTAGGTTACTTTACCGCCATGCTTAGAAATTGATTTCGAAACAATGGTTGAAGATGTATTAGGAGCTAAATGAATCATTTTCGCCCCAGCATCCTGATGCTGACCTTTACCGGCAATGGCAATCGAAAGCGTCATACCACGAGCGCCTTCGCCTTTTAAAATAACGGCAGGATACTTCATCGTTAATTTTGAACCGATGTTACCATCAATCCATTCCATTGTCGCATTGGCATCACAAACCGCACGCTTTGTTACAAGGTTAAAGACGTTATTAGCCCAGTTTTGGATCGTTGTATAACGGCAGTAAGCATCTTTTTTAATAACAATCTCAACAACGGCACTGTGCAGAGAGTTTGTTGTATAGACTGGTGCTGTACAACCCTCAACATAATGCACGTGTGCGCCTTCATCAACAACGATTAATGTCCGTTCAAATTGACCCATGTTTTCAGAGTTAATACGGAAGTAAGCCTGTAATGGTGTATCTACTTTCACACCTGGCGGCACATAGATAAACGAGCCGCCTGACCATACAGCAGAGTTAAGCGCAGAAAACTTGTTATCAGTTGGCGGAATTGTTTTTCCAAAGTGTTCGCGGAAAATATCTTCATTTTCCCTTAAAGCAGAATCTGTATCCTTAAAGACGATCCCTAAGTCTTCAAGTTCTACCTTCATGTTGTGGTAAACGACTTCAGATTCGTACTGAGCGGATACCCCAGCAAGGTACTTTTGTTCAGCTTCTGGAATTCCTAGCTTATCAAAAGTTGCCTTGATTTCTTCTGGTACTTCATCCCAAGACTTCTCTGATTTTTCGGATGGTTTTACATAATAAGTAATTTCATCGAAATTTAAAGAAGCCATATCCCCGCCCCATTGTGGCATAGGCATTTTGTAAAAATGCTCAAGCGACTTTAAACGGAAGTCTAACATCCATTGTGGCTCATTCTTCAATTTAGATATTTCTTTTACAATATCAGCTGTTAAACCACGTTTTGATCGGAATATGGAAACGTCTTTATCGGCAAAACCATATTTATAATCACCGATTTCCGGCATTTTTTTCGCCATCGTCGTGTTCCTCCATTCTTAGAAAAGCGGAAGCGCCTTGTTCAGCCCCGACAAGTGCTGGAGGGCCTTCCGGTGAAGTCGTTCTTTGACTTCATCGGAAGGACCGAAGCGACCTCGAGGGGCTAGGCGCTGGAGCTGGACATTGCCTTCTCCCACCCGCGTTTTCTTAATTTTATTCTTGTTCCTCTTCTTTCAAACTTTTTTCCATCGCTTTCCACGCTAGAGTGGCACATTTGATGCGGGCTGGAAACTTACAAACACCCTGAAGTGCTTCAATATCACCTAAATCAAGATCGTCATCGTCGTATTCAATTCCCTGCATCATATCAGAAAAGATCTTTGCTAATTTTAAAGCTTCTTCGATTGTTTTCCCCTTAATCGCCTGCGTCATCATCGAAGCAGATGACATTGAAATCGAACAGCCTTCCCCTTCTTGCTTTGCGTCGACCACAATTCCATTCTCCACTTTTAGGGTTAATTGAATACGGTCACCACAGGTAGGGTTATTCATATTAATAGTATGGCTGCCATTCTCTAAAACACCGCGATTACGGGGATTTTTATAATGATCCATAATCACCTGACGGTACAGTGTATCTAAATTATTAGAAGACATCGCTGAAATACTCCTTTGTTTTAACAAGTCCTTCAACAAGTTTATCTATATCATCTTCTGTATTATACAAGTAGAAGCTTGCACGTGCAGTCGCGGAGGCTTTAAGCCATCTCATTAGCGGTTGAGCGCAATGATGTCCGGCACGAACAGCAATACCTTCTGCATCAAGTACCGTTGCTACATCATGTGGATGAACATCACTTAGATTAAAAGTGATTAGCCCTGCCCGCTTCGCTGCATCAAGTGGACCGTAAATAGTCATTCCTTCTACAGCAGACATTTTTTCCAAAGCATATGCTGCAAGTTTATGTTCATGTTCGGCAATTTGGTCTAAGCCTACTTCATTTAAAAAGTCGATAGCAGCCCCAAGACCAATGGCGCCTGCAATGATTGGAGTACCGCCTTCAAACTTCCAAGGCAGCTCTTTCCAAGTTGATTCGTACAATTGCACGAAATCAATCATTTCGCCGCCGAATTCGATTGGCTCCATGTTTTCGAGTAGATGTTTTTTTCCATAAAGAACACCAATACCGGTCGGACCGCACATTTTATGTCCTGAAAAAGCTAAAAAATCACAATCTAAATCTTGAACATCAATTTTCATATGCGGAGCACTTTGCGCTCCGTCTACAACCATGATGGCCCCATTCTCGTGCGCAATTTGAGCAATTTCTTTGACCGGATTGATGACGCCAAGTACGTTTGATACTTGCATGACAGATACAACCTTGGTGTTTGCTGTAATCGTCGCACGTGCATCATCGAGAGAAATTGTTCCATCTGCTTGAAGTGGAATGTATTTCAACTGGGCGCCTGTCCGTCTGGCCACTTGCTGCCACGGAATGATATTACTATGGTGCTCCATATAGGTTATAACGATTTCATCGCCTGCTTTTAAATTTGCTGCCGCATAGCTTGCAGCCACCGTGTTCAAAGACGTTGTCGTTCCACGGGTAAAAATTACTTCTTGAATGGACTTGGCATTGATGAATTTACGAACCTTTTCCCTTGCACCTTCGTAAGCATCTGTTGCTCTTGTTCCTAGTGTATGAACGCCACGATGGACATTGGAATTGATTTCACGATAATATTTTTCAATTGCCTCGATTACTTGGAGCGGCTTTTGAGATGTTGCAGAACTATCCAAGTATACCAATGGCTTCCCATTGACCTCTTGTTCTAAGATTGGAAATTGTGAACGAATATCCTGGATATTCATTAGCGTACTTTCCTTTCAATTACCTCAGTTAACTGTTTCTTTACTCCTTCAATTGGGAGCTGATTCACAACCGGTGCAAGGAAACCATGAATAACTAAGCGCTCTGCTTCTTCTTTACGAATTCCGCGGCTCATCAAGTAGTAAAGCTGAACAGGGTCAACACGTCCCACAGAAGCAGCATGGCCTGCTGTTACATCATCTTCATCAATCAAAAGAATTGGGTTAGCATCACCGCGTGCTTTTTCACTTAGCATAAGTACGCGTGATTCTTGTTCCGCATTTGATTTAGAAGCACCATGTTCTATTTTTCCGATACCGTTAAAAATGGAGGTAGCACTGTCCTTCATGACACCATGCTTTAAGATATAACCTTCACTATTTCTTCCAAAGTGTACAACCTTTGTGGTAAAGTTTTGCGTTTGCTCGCCACGCCCAACAACGACTGTTTTCGTATCACCGTAGGAGCCATCACCGATCAAATTAGTTGTGTTATCTGAAATTGTATTTCCTTCATTCATTAAACCTAATGCCCATTCAATTCGTGCATCTCTTCCGACAACACCACGACGATTTACATAGGTTGTGATTCCTTTTGCAAGCGTATCAACTGCGCCAAATTGAACTTTAGCGTTTGTATTTACAATGACTTCCGTCAAGATATTTGCAACAGTAGTTGATACTTCCATCGTTGAAATGTAGTTTTCAACATAGGTTACTTTGCTATTGTCCTCAGCGACGACAATGACATGATTAAACAAGTTCGCCTGATCATTATCATGAACATAAATGGCATGTATTGGTTCAGAGACTTCTACATTTTTTGGAATGTATAAGAAAACTCCGCCATTAACTAGTGCAGCATTTAGAGCGGTTAAGCGATGCTCATCGGCATTGATGGCTTGTGTCATATAATACTTTTTCAATAAGTCACCATGTTCTTTAGCTGCGGTAAAAATATCTGTGAAAATAACACCTTGGCTCTTAAGCTCTTCCGATAAAGATAAAAAGGCTGGAGTTTGATTTCGTTGAATATATAAATTATTATTTTCTGCATCCACATCAATCAGTGCTTTTACTTCTTCTGGCAATTCAGCAAGTGAAGTATAAGGAACACTTTTTACAGTATGTTGTGAGAATTGGGTGAAATTCCACTTATCAATCTTTGTTTTGTCTGGTCTTGGCATTGGCAGTTGGTCGAACTCAGCTAATGCTTTTAGACGTAGTTCTTCAAACCAAGCAGGCTCGCTCGTTTCTTTTGAAAAGGAGCGAACATTGTCCTTGTCAAATGGTAATTTGGTTTCAGTTGTCATTGTAATCCTCCTAACCCTCTCTTACGCTTCTTGCCCAACTGTTTCATCTTCAATTCCTAGTTCTTGTTTGATCCAGTCATATCCTTCAGCTTCTAAGCGTTGTGCCAGTTCAGCTCCACCGGATTTTACAACACGGCCTTGCATCATCACATGCACATGGTCTGGAGTGATATAGTTTAAAAGTCGTTGATAATGCGTAATAACTAAGCAGCCAAAATCTTCGCCGCGCATTTGATTGATCCCTTTTGAAACTACCTTCAAAGCATCGATATCTAGTCCGGAGTCAATTTCATCTAAAATTGCAATTTTCGGTTCTAACATCATTAATTGCAGGATTTCGTTACGTTTTTTCTCACCGCCGGAGAAGCCTTCGTTTAAATAGCGTTGTGCCATATCAAGGTCCATTTCAAGGTATTCCATTTGCTTATCCATTTTGCGGATGAATTTCATTAATGAAATTTCATTTCCTTCACCAAGACGGCTATTAAGTGCTGAACGTAAAAAATCGGCATTGGTAACGCCGTTAATTTCACTAGGGTATTGCATTGCCAGGAATAGACCAGCTCGTGCACGCTCATCTACTTCCATATCCAGGACATTTTGTCCATCTAAAGTGATTGTTCCGCTTGTCACTTCATATTTTGGATGACCCATAATAGCAGAAGATAAAGTAGATTTACCCGTACCGTTTGGACCCATAATTGCGTGGATTTCTCCACCCTTTATTTCAAGGTTCACACCTTTTAAAATTTCTTTCCCATCAATTGCTACATGTAAATCTTTGATCGTTAAAGTTGATCCAGCCATATCTATACCTCCGAAAAGAAAGTGTTGTTTCTTGTAGATTGAGTTATTCTATAACTCTATTCTCATTTTATTCTCATTCCAATCTTATAACAAATGAAATGTATTAGCAACTCTTAAACAGTAAAAACAGTCCATCTATTTTCATTAAGCTTGTACCAAATGAGAATGAAAAGAGGATTTGGAGTGGTTTTGAATGAAAATTCAGTATATTATTGGTAATGGAAATGACACTCGATTAAAATCATACCTCATTTTTTTAGCATTTCCAAGTGAATTCAGGTCTAATGTTCTCTCTATTTTTCCCCATCGATAGTGTTTAAATGTATACCACTTTAAAACACAATTGCATAGAAAAAGCCAGTGTTTCTACACTGACTTTCTTCCTATTTATAACCTTATTCAGAAACTGGTACAACGGCACCTTTGTATTTTTCAAGAATGAAATCTTGAATTTCTTTTGAATGAAGCACTTCTACAAGCGTTTTGATTTCTTTTCGGTCTTTGTCCTCTGAACGAACGACAATTAGGTTTGCCGGAACAACGTCATCGCCTTCAAATGCGATTCCATACTTTCCGATGTCAATACCGCCTTCTAATGAGTAGTTCGTATTAATGACAACCGCATCACCTTCACCGCTTTCGAAAGAAGAAGCCAATAATTTCGCCTCAATTAAAGTAGAGAAATCAAGGTTCTTTGGATTTTCGACAATATCCTCTACTCTTGCATTCGCGCCAACGCCTTCTTTAAGCTTAATTAAACCTTCTTTTTCAAAAATAGGTAAGATACGTCCATGGTCACTTAGTGAATCACTCATAATGATTTTTGCACCTTTTGGAAGGTCTTTTAAGCTTTTATATTTTTTAGAATAAATTCCGATTGGTTCCTTATGAATTCCACCAACACTCACAAAATCAAAATCCTTATTTTCTTTCATTTGCAGGTCTAAATACCCTGGTGTTTGAAAATAATTAGCGTCGAGTTCTTTATCCCTTAACGCTACGTTTGGTAGGATATAATCTTGAAAAACTTTTACTTCTAGATCAATACCTTTTTTCTTTAATAAAGGTTTTGCGGCTTCTAGCACTTCTGCATGCGGTACAGCAGATGCACCAACGACTAATTTCTTGTTACCATCATTTCCTTCTTTTTCCCCTGTATCGTTTTTAGCACCAGCGCACGCTGTTAGGGCAAATGCTAATAGCGAAATTACAATCAAACTAAATACCTTTTTCATTAATTAACCCTCCTGTTATCGTTTATCTGTTTTCTTTGTAAAATAATCTCCAATAAATTGGATAATAAAAACTAAAATTAATATCGCAATCGTTGCAACTAAGGTGACAATCGGTCGATTACGCTGAAAACCTTCAAGGTAAGCAAAATGTCCAAGTCCGCCAGCCCCAATGACTCCGGCCATTGCTGTAAAGCTGACTAGAGAAATGGCTGTGACTGTAATCCCTGAAATTAATGCTGGCAAAGATTCCGGTATTAATACTTTAAAAATGATATGAACATGTGTTGCTCCCATCGATTGCGATGCCTCAATAACACCTTTATCGATTTCCCTAAGGGCTATTTCTACCATTCGTGCATAAAAAGGAGCTGCTCCAATAATTAGAGCTGGTAGTGCCGCATTCGCACCGAGCATAGTCCCAAGCAATAATTTTGTAAAAGGAATTAATAAAACAATTAAGATAATAAAGGGGATTGATCTGAAAATATTAACAAAGCCAGCAATAATAACATTAACAGCTCGATTAGCCCAGATATTACCTTTATCTGTTAAAAACAAAAACAGACCAAGGAATAATCCTATAATAAAGGTTGCAAACACTGAAATGGAAGTCATATAAATCGTTTCACGTGTTGCTTCTAATAATTGTTCCCAATTTACTATTTCCATAAGGTTAGCCATTACTGATCACCTCCACGCCTACTTGCTGTGAGTGAATATAATCGATGGCTTTCTGTATTTCGCTAGATTGCCCATCCAAGTGGATAAATAATGTTCCGTATGATCCAGTTTGCGTGTGGGAAATTTTCCCCTGAAGAATATTTACGATAACATCAAAGTCTCGAATGATGTTTGTGATTAATGGTTGTTCTGTTGTTTCCCCTACAAATGAAAGTTGAACCACTTTTCCATGCGGATAGCGTTCAAGTAAATGTTCAATCGTTTCCTTCGTTTCTTCCGGTTCCGTCACCTGCTGCACAAAGCGCTTTGTAATTGGCTGTTCTGGATTTTTAAATACATCTAAAACCGGCCCAATCTCTACAACCCTACCGTTTTCCATGACCGCAACTCGGTGACAAATCTTCCGGATGACATGCATTTCATGGGTGATTAAAACAATTGTCAGACCCAGTCTTTTATTAATATCGACTAACAATTCCAAGATAGAATCTGTTGTTTGCGGGTCAAGTGCGGAGGTTGCTTCATCACAAAGCAGCACTTTGGGATTGTTAGCGAGTGCCCTGGCAATCCCTACCCGTTGCTTTTGTCCACCGCTTAACTGGGATGGATAAGCATTTTCTCTTCCTTCTAGGCCAACTAGTTTAATAAGCTCTTCCACTCTTTTTTTCCTTTGTGGACCATTTACACCTGCAATTTCGAGTGGAAAAGCGATATTTTCACTAACCGTCCTCGACCAAAGTAGGTTAAAATGCTGAAATATCATGCTGATTTCCTGGCGTGCTTTTCGAAGCTCACTGCCTTTGATCTTCGAAATAACGCGGCCAGCTACTGTTACAGTTCCGTCGGTTGGCAGCTCTAATCCATTTAACATTCGGATTAAGGTACTTTTACCAGCACCACTGTATCCAATCACTCCGAATATTTCTCCCTCTTGTATTTCAAGGTTGACATCATCGACGGCCCTTAGCTGACCTTGTTTAGAAGGGAATATCTTCTGGACATTTTTTATTGATATCATTGAATCACCTGCTTCTTATCCAATTTACCTAACATTCTGAAAGATTTGTATTGTAATATACCGCTTATATAATATAGGGTTTGACTTTTTCAACAAAAAGATTCTGTTTTAACAAAATAAAAGCCTCTCTGCGCAGGCAGAAAGGCATCATTAAAAATAATCCTTTCTCCCATCTCCCAAAGCAATCGCTTTGTGTGAATTGGCACCATTTCAATAATAAATATTGACGGTTGCCGGGCTTCATCGGGCACATCCCTCCACCTCTCTTGATAAGAGCATCAAGTATCCTATATTCAATTAATATGTTAATTTGTTTAAGTAATTATATTACGAAAGTTATCGTATCATGGATAAAAAGGAGTGTCAATGAAAATAACTTCATATTCGGAAAAATAAGTTTTGGTAACTTTTATGCATTTACCTTTAATGAGATTACACCAGTAGCAGCCAAAATAGCTGATTCGAGATCTTCGATTAAATCCTCAACATTCTCGATACCGATTGAAAGGCGAATCAAATCCTCTGTTACACCTGTAGCTTTCAGGCCATCAGCATCTAATTGCTGATGGGTGGTGCTTGCTGGGTGAATAATTAAACTTTTTGCATCGCCAACGTTTGCCACATGCGCCCATAGAGTAATTGAATCGATTAATTTGGCCCCTGCTTCTTTACCGCCTTTAATCCCGAAGATAACCATGGAACCTGCACCTTTAGGCAAGTACTTTTTGGCTAATTCATAATCTGGGTGGGATGGGTGTCCTGGATAAGATACCCATTCCACAGCCGGGTGATTGGTTAAATATTCCACCACTTCTTTTGTATTAGCCACATGCTCCTTCATTCGAACATGCAGTGTTTCAAGACCAAGGATAAACTGGAAGGAATTTTGCGGACTTAACGCCGGTCCTAAGTCACGCAGCAATTGGACACGGGCTTTGATAATATAGGCGATCGCACCTAGGGCTTGGGCATAAACCAGGTCATGGTAGCTGGCATCTGGCGTTGTAAAACCAGGGAATCGCGGCGAATTCCAATCGAACTTCCCACCATCGACAATAACTCCACCTGTAGTTGTTCCATTTCCTAAGAGCCATTTGGTGGCAGAATGAATCACAATATCGGCACCATATTCAATTGGCCGGCACAGATATGGAGTGGCAAAGGTGTTATCAATAATTAATGGAACACCTGCTGAATGGGCAATATCGGCGACTTTTTCAATATCAAGTACACGAAGGCTTGGGTTACCAATCGTTTCAGCGAAAACAGCCTTTGTTTTGTCGGTAATAGCCGCACGGAAGTTTTCAGGATTTTCAGGGTCAACAAATTTCACTTTAATCCCGTATTTTGGAAGCGTCACTGCAAAAAGATTATATGTTCCTCCATAGAGATTTGATGCCGATACGATTTCATCGCCAGCTTCAGCAATATTTAAAATGGCGAGGGTAATCGCTGCCATACCGCTAGCAACTGCTAGGGCACCAACGCCGCCTTCCAATAATGCTACTCTTTCTTCAAAAACGGTAGTAGTAGGGTTATGAATGCGTGTGTATATGTACCCAGGTTCCGCTAAGCTAAATAGGTTTGCCGCATGCTCTGTATTCTTAAATTGATAGGCGTTGTTTTGATAAATCGGAACGGCACGAGCCCCCGTTACCGGATCCGGAGACAATCCACCATGAACACTCAATGTTTCAAAACGATACTTCTTTTGATTTTCACCCATACTACTTCCTCCTTTTTTGCAATTCAACAAACAAAACCCCAGCTTCATAGAAGAGGGGGTCTCTCTCCTCATCTCTCAGAGCATCGCCTCTCTGCTGGATTTAGCACCGTGTGATTGTGTTATAAACCGGTTGCTGGGCTTCAAAGGGCCAGTCCCTCCGCCACTCTCGATAAGAATGTTTATTGAATTGTCTTTATTATTTGATTATTCACCTAAAACTTTACAGTAAGTTTAATTCCGAGTCAATAGCTCTGATTAGAAATTTGTTATTTTTGGTAAATTTTCCTGTGCCTTTGTCAAATAGAAGACAGATTCTAGTAATAATGTGGTACGAATTGGAGCGGAAATACGTAATTGGCCGTTATGCTCAAGGGCCCTTAACCGTTCCTTCCCTTCAAGTAGTTGTTTCATTGCCTTAAGGTCACCGCGGATTTCGGATATCGTTCGTGTCACTTCGCTATCATGAAGTATGAAAATTTCTCCATTCTTTATGATAATCTGAATGGCTTTTTGTTCACAAACCAAATTCACTCGCAAATCGATTTGTTCTAGTAACGGCAGAACATGCCTTTGCTGTTTGATTGCTAATTGAAAGTTTTTCAGCATCTCTATCATAATCTACCACTCCGGTCTGCTCTCTTATATTAAATATACAGGAACGGGGCATGAAATCCTCTTTAAAGTGGTCGACAATTATCAACCTTTTAGAGGGGATTTACGGAGATTTCCTGAGAAATATGTCGGATGGAGAAATTTTTTTTTGAAAAGTGTTGAAAATTATTCAAACATTACTGCTGATTAAAGGGCAGCATTTTGTAAAATGAAGTTAGATTCGAAATCGAAAGGATGTGGATTATGAGTTTTAAAGACCGTATTGAATCAGATGAAATTAAAATTTTAAGATTTCTAAACTCGCGAATGAAATTAGCTGAAAAGGATAAAATTTGCTTTCGTAACCTTGTGAAAGGATTTGAAGGTGAAGTTATGTTTGACTCATTGACAGAGAAGCTTCAGTGTCCAAGTCATATTCTAAACGACCTGTTACTGGAAACTAATAATGGTAAATTCCAACTTGATACAGTGATGATTACTCAAGATCCGCTCTATCTTTTTGAAGTAAAAAATTATGAAGGTGACTTTTACTTTGAAGGTGACCGATTCTATGCTCTACCCAAAAAGGAATACAAAAATCCCCTGCATCAACTACAACGAAGTGAATCCCTACTCCGCCAGCTGTTAGAAAGCCTTGGGTATCGAATACCTATTGAGGCTTATGTAGTTTTTATCAACCCCCAGTTTACCTGTTATAAAGCTCCACTTAATGAACCCATTATCTATCCAAATCAGCTCCCCCGCTTTATGCACAATTTAAATAGGAGACCGTCAACATTAAATGGTATGCACAAAAGACTAGCTGACCAACTGGTTTCGATGCATCAAATCGAATCACCTTATGATAGGTTACCTCCATATGACTTCGGCAAATTAAAAAAAGGTAACATTTGTCGGGTCTGCCTCTCATTGAAGACTACTGTTGTAAATAATAAACTTGTGTGTGAGGATTGCGGCTGTCACGAAGTGATTGATCATGCCGTTTTACGTGTTGTGGAGGAAATTAAGCTGCTTTTTCCTGATTTGCGCATTACTACCAAAGTGATTTATGATTGGAGCCAGGGTAGCGCTTCAAAGAAAACCATTAGAAGAATCCTACTGGAAAACTTAAGAATAACAGGTAAGACAAAGGGCTCTTTTTTTGTATAAAACGGAATATGTCCCTTTAACTTTTTATTATAAGGGGACAATTAGATTTTTTTTGACCGCCGTGACTCTTTTTTCCTCTCTCGGGCACAATTATAATTTTTTGTGACCGCGGTGATACTTTTTTTCCTCTCTCGGGCACAATTAGATTTTTGTGATCACTGGAAGCACACTTATTCAAAAAGCAGATGCACTTTGCGCATCTGCTTAGGATAAATGCTGTTTTATTTTTTCAAGCAAAAATGGAACTGATTGAAAAGCGTAGAGGGTTTCTTTTAGCTTGCCGGCTTCAACAAATAATAGGCAAGGGACACTTTCAATTGCTAAATCCCTAGCAAGGTCTGGGTAGAAATTTAAATTCATTTTTCCCATATCTAACTCTACTAGTTGCTCAATGACCTGAAGCATTTTTGAAGCTACCTGACAGGTACCGCACATGGGTGTATAAAAATAGACTAACCCGGTCGCCTTTTTTTCAAGAAAGGCAGATAAATCTGTTCGATTCCATTCGTTCATATATCTTTTAACCCATTTCTAAAAATTCGGTATGAACATCGATATTCGCTCCTATTAGAACGGTTGCCAAATGGTGCACTGGCGCTGTTGCCACCTCACGATACATCCGGTCAATATACAAATGTTCCGCTTGTGGAAATTCTCGTTTTAACTGTTTGCGAAGCTTTTCACCAGAGGAGTCGGCATCCACAAGAATATAGACATCCTTATCCTCAAGAAATTCAATTAGTTCATCTAATTTTGTGATACTGATCGTACCATTGGTACAAATAATTTCTACTGGTTCCTTAACAATTCTTTTGACCTTATTTTTATCTGATTTTCCTTCGACAATAAGAACTTTGTCAACATACGAATCATTCATCATCCATCACCTGTATTAGAAGTTGTTTATGTTAACATATTCTAAAATATTGATTACGTGTGCATTCTTCTGCCTATGTTAACTTTATCATTATTGTCATTTTAAAAATAGGGATTTGCCTCAGAATTCACGTGAAATTTACCTAGTTAACACCATCCTCCATCATCACAATCTGTATATTTTGCATTAGGGTTTTCTGTTGTCGTGACATGTTGATAGATTTTTTGCTGATCCACTTCAAAATGATGCTCTAATTCTACTTGCATGTGATCTGAAAGCTTCATTTTTCCAATCGGTGTATTATCAAGAAACAGTTCCATTTCCCCATTTTTCATTTTGCCAATCACTCGATCAGTAACATCGACTCTTTGCTGCTTTAACGTCATACTCCCACCCTCTTCAATATATTTATTATAAGATTCCCTAAAATAGTAGAAGAAAAAGTGGGAAATTAAGAGAAAAAGCACCTTGACAAGGCGCTTTTTCGGGATTAATTAGTCTTCTTTAATCATTTCTTCATATTGTTCAGCCGTCATGAGCTTGTCTAGTTCGCTGCTGTCTGATAATTCAATGACAATCATCCATGCTTTTTCATATGGAGATTCGTTGACAAACTCAGGGCTATCACTTAAATCTTCATTTACTTCAACGACTTTACCACTAACTGGAGCGTAAAGCTCAGAAACAGTTTTTACAGATTCAACACTTCCAAATGGTTCGTCAGCAGATAACTCATCGCCAACCTCTGGAAGTTCAACGAAAACGATATCTCCTAATTCATGTTGTGCAAAAGCAGTAATCCCCACACGCACTTTTTCCCCTTCAACCTTTACCCATTCATGTTCTTCTGAATACCGTAATTCTTTTGGTGTACTCATCTTAAAAAACCTCCATTGTTTTTTTTAAAATCTATCATCGAAATAAATCGATACCCATTAGTAATGAAGGAAGAGCAGGCTTACTGCCACATTTTTTCATACTCTTCTTCTTTAAAGCCCACGGTGACACGTTCACCATCTGTTAAAATCGGCCGTTTGATTAACATGCCATCGGAAGCCAGTAATTCTAGCAGTTCTTCATCTGTTGCAGACTTCATTTTATCCTTTATCCCTAATTCACGATATTTCATACCGCTTGTGTTAAAGAATTTCTTTAATTCCAGTCCGCTTTTTTGATAAAATTCCTGCAATTCCTCACGACTTGGAGGATGTTCAACAATATGTACTTCTTCATAGGAAAGCTGATGGGCATCCAGCCATTTCTTCGCGTTTCGACAAGTGCCGCATTTCGGATACCAGTAAAACGTCAGAGACATCAATTTCACCGCCTTTTCCTATAAAATATCAATGACTTATTAGAGTCAATTGAATATTATCATACCGTTTTTCAAAATCCTAATGCAAAAAATATGTTCTACTTAAAAAAATTCGACTAATTTTTCAAAATTCCTTCCTTTTCTAATATAAAAATTTAAGCCCCCTTCCTAATAGAAAGGGAGCCTGATTTAATTAAACAAGATAGCGTTCGGCCTTAATTATGACATCAGCAGCTTCACGTTTTTTCGCAATGACATTAATTGGAGTATGACGTGTAAATTTACGAAGCGAGGACAACATCATGCGCAAGGTATCGCCTTGTTCAACAGCCACTAATGTTTCTTTGGCAATCGCCTCAAGCTCATTGAAGGCTTCTTGGCAGTAAATTTGTGTATAAAGAAGTTTCTGCTTGTTCTTATCTAAACCAGTTTTTGCAATCGCCTTTTCAGTACGTAACACAACGGATTCCATTGCATACACGTTAGAAATAAGATCCGCGATATTTGCTAAAACTTCCTGCTCTTTTTCAAGTGCTTTGCCATATTTTTGCGTGGCTAAACCAGCTGCTAAAAGGGCAATCTTTTTTGCATTTCTTACAAGATATTTTTCCTGTGCAAGTGGCTCATCACCAGGTTCTTCTGGTGTTAACATCATTAATTCCTCTTGAAGGGCCACTGCCTTTTGGAATAATGGGAGCTCACCCTTGAACGCTTTTTTCAATAAGGTGCCTGGCACTAGCAGGCGGTTAATTTCATTTGTTCCTTCAAAAATACGCTGAATACGTGCATCACGATACGCTCTTTCAATTGGATACTCCTTCATAAATCCGTATCCACCATGAATTTGTACACCTTCATCCGTTACATAGGCTAATACTTCACTTGCAAAGAATTTATTCAATGAACACTCAATCGCATATTCGGCAATTGAATTTGCCACTAATTTAATATCCTTTTCTTCTTCAGTTGAAAGTTTGCCTTGGTTTTCTTCGTACAGACCAATGGTACGATAGACAGAGCTTTCTGCCGCGTAAATCTTAGAGGCCAGGGTTCCGAATTTTTCTTTGGTTAAATTGAATTGTGAAATTGGTGTTTTAAATTGTTGACGCCCATTTGCATATTTAACAGTCAATTCAAAGGCCTTCTTGGAACCACCCACACTGCCAACTGCAAGCTTATAACGCCCGATATTTAAGATGTTAAAGGCAATCACATGTCCTTTACCAATTTCACCTAATAAATTTTCGACAGGAACGGGAACATCTTCTAAAATAAGCGTCCGAGTGGAAGAACTCTTAATTCCCATTTTCTTCTCCTCTGCACCAGTTGAAACTCCAGCGAAATCCCGATCAACAATGAATGCGGTGAATTGCTCGCCATCAATTTTTGCATATACAACAAATACATCAGCAAAACCGGCATTGGTAATCCATTGCTTTTCCCCGTTTAGAATATAATGAGTACCTGCAGCATTTAATTTAGCCGTTGTTCTGGCACCAAGGGCATCAGAACCAGAACCTGGTTCAGTTAAGGCATAAGCGGCAAGTTTTTCACCTGATGCAAGGGCAGGTAAATATCTGCGTTTTTGGTCCTCATTCCCGAACAACACGATTGGCAGGGAACCAATTCCCACGTGAGCCCCGTGAGAAAGAGAGAAACCACCGCCTCCAGCCATTTTTTCGGTAAGTAGCGATGAGGTAATCTTATCTAGGGCTAAGCCTTCATATTCCTCCGGTACGTCAACTGCTAACAGACCAAGTTCACCGGCTTTTTTAAGGAGCTTCACCGTCCGGTCAAACTCATGGTTTTCTAAATGTTCAAGCTGTGGAACCACTTCTTTTTCAACAAAATCTTCTGCTGTTTTCGCAATCATCAAATGCTCTTCGGTAAAATCCTCCGGTGTAAATAGTTGCTCATAAGTAATATCTTCAATTAAAAAGCTTCCGCCTTTAATGATTTTTTCTGTTTGGTTTGCCATTATTTATTCCTCCTAATCTTTGATTTGTGGGGGCAGATAGCCGCCCCCCTTATAAAAGGTATATGTTCAGGTTTGCTTGGGACAGCCCATAATGGATTAAAGTAATTCAAATACGCCGGCTGCACCCATTCCGCCGCCAATACACATCGTTACTACACCAAATTGTTCTTTCCTGCGTTTTAATTCGTGAATTAGTGAGAGCGTTAATTTTGCTCCCGTACATCCAAGCGGATGTCCTAGGGCAATGGCGCCTCCATTTACGTTAACAATTTCATCATTTAGACCTAATTCCCGAATAACTTGGAGGGATTGGGAAGCAAAGGCTTCATTCAATTCAAATAAGTTAATATCCGATAACTCTAGACCCGCAAGTTTGACGGCCTTTGGAATCGCAACAACCGGTCCCACACCCATAATTTCAGGGGGGACACCGCCAACAGCAAAGGATCTGAATTTTGCCAATGGCTTAAGACCAAGTGCCTCTGCCTTTTCACGGTCCATGACAAGCAAGACGGCAGCCCCGTCACTTGTCTGCGAGGCATTACCAGCCGTTACCGATCCTGTCACGGAGAAAGCCGGGCGGAGTTTACCTAATGTCTGCAAATTTGTATCTGGGCGAACGCCTTCATCCTGTGAAAATTGAATTGTTTTTTCAACAAGCTTATTGTCATTACCTACCGTCCGAATCGTCACATCGACTGGAACAATTTCATCGACGAACTTCCCTTCGGCAATCGCTTTTGCTGCACGCTGATGGCTTCTTACCGCAAAAGCATCTTGATCCTCGCGGGAAATTCCATATTTCATCGCCACTTGCTCGGCCGTGTGACCCATTCCCATATAATACTGAGGAGCCGTTTCTGCTAGTTTGATATTTGGACGGACGACATGCCCCATCATTGGGATCATGCTCATCGATTCTGCTCCGCCAGCGATAGCTGTATCGGTATGGCCTAGCATGATTCCCTGTGCGGCATAAGCAATTGCCTGCAATCCTGAAGAACAGAAACGATTGACTGTGATCGCAGGAACGGTATATGGAAGACCTGCTAATGCCCCAATATTGCGAGCCATGTTGTTGCCTTGTTCCGCTTCAGGCATTGCACATCCAATGATTAAATCATCAATATTCCCTTCATAATTTCCAGCACGCCTTAATGTTTCCTTTACCACCAATGCTCCCAAATCATCAGGGCGAACATGGGCGAGCGTACCTTTCTTCGCTTTACCTACCGGGGTCCTTGCTCCGGCAACGATTACCGCTTCTCTCATGGAAGTTCCCTCACTTTCTGTTAAATTAGAAAAATACGAATCTATATTGGGGTCTATCCCCTCGTTCTTAACGATCTAAGCGAAACCTTTTGTAAGAGGGGTCAGCCCCCTTTTTTTAAAATTAGTTTCTTAATGGTTTACCCTTCACAAGCATATGCTGCATGCGCTGCTGTGATTTTGGCTCCGAAATTAGGCTTAAGAAAGCTTCTCTTTCAAGATCCAATAAATATTGCTCATCTACTTCTGTCCCGAATGGTACTTTTCCGCCTGCAATCACATAGGCAATCTTCTTGGCAATTTTCAGATCATGCTCAGAAATATACCCAGATAAACGCATCGCTTCGGCACCAAGTAACAGGGTCGCATAGCCAGTTTCACCAACGACCGGCACCTTTCTGCGTACTTTCGGTTTATAGCCTTGTTCGTGTAAAGCTAACACTGCTTGTTTCGCATCATAAAGCAGGTGATCGTTATTAAAGCTGATTCCATCTGAAGAATCCAAGAAATTATTTTCACGTGCTTCTTCAGCGGATGTGGAAACTTTTGCGGTGGCAATTGTTTCAAACACTTTATTAGCGACATTTTGCAGGTCAAATGGTACACCGTTAGGAAGGTTTTCTAAGTGCTTCATATAAAGCTCTTTATTTCCGCCGCCGCCTGGAAGTAAGCCGACACCAACTTCAACAAGGCCCATATACGTTTCGGCTGAAGCTTGAATGTGCGCAGCCGGCAGGCACACCTCTGCACCACCGCCAAGTGTCATTCCAAATGGGGCAGCGACGACTGGCTTAGGACTGTATTTCACTTTCAGCAAGGCACTATGAAGGTGACGGACAATCATATCAAGTTCATAAATATTGTCATCCTGCACTTCCATGAGCATCATCGCTAGGTTCGCTCCGACACAGAAGTTCTTTCCTTGGTTACCGATGACTAGCCCCTTATAGTTCTTCTCAACTTCTTCCACGGCATAGTTAATCATTTGAACAATATCAAGACCAATGGCATTGTTAGGTGAATGGAACTCTAATAGGGCTACGCCATCACCGATATCAATCAGACTTGCCCCGCTATTTTTTTTAATGATACCTTTTTGTTTCTTTATCTTTTTCAGGTCGAGTGCCTTCGGATTAAATTCAACCAATCGATATTGGCCATTATCATAGAAGAACAACTCGCCATTTTCTTCTAAATAGAAGGATGAATGTCCTTTTTCTAACATTTCCGTTACCAAGGCTGGAACTTCAAGACCGGCTTCCTTCATTTTTTGAACGGATTTTTCCACCCCAATCGCATCCCATGTTTCGAATGGGCCTGTTTCCCAGCCAAAGCCCCATTTCATTGCACGGTCGATGGAAACGATATCGTCAGCAATCTCGCCTAATAGCTGCGCGGAGTATACAAGCGACTGTGCCATTGTATTCCATAAGAATTGTCCGGCCCGATCATTGGCATATACAAGCGCTTTCAATTTATTCGCTGTACCTTTTTCCTGCTTGCTAAGTTCAACCGCAGGTGTCGAAAGCTTTTTCCGTGGACCATATTCTAACGTGTTTGGATCCAATTCAAGAATCTCTTTCCCTTTTTTCAAAAAGAAGCCTTGACCTGATTTGCTTCCAAGCCAGCCTTTTTCAACCATTGCTTTCAAAAAGGCTGGGATTTCGAAAACTTCCTTTTCTTTGCCTTCGACTTTTTCATAGACGTTATTAGCCACATGATAAAATGTGTCCAATCCAACCACGTCTAGTGTTCGAAAGGTTGCACTCTTTGCCCGGCCAATGAGTGGCCCGGTGATGGAGTCTACTTCACCGACACTTAAGCCTGCCTTCAACATTTCCTGAACAGTTACGAGCAGACCGTAAGTCCCGATCCGGTTAGCGATAAAGTTTGGTGTATCCTTGGCGACAACCACACCTTTTCCTAAGACATCCTCACCGAAAGTTTTCATGAATGAAAGTACTTCTGGAGCCGTATATTGAGTAGGAATCACTTCAAGCAATTTCAAATAGCGCGGCGGGTTAAAGAAGTGCGTGCCAAGGAAATGCTTTTGGAAATCTTCAGAACGGCCTTCAACCATCGCTTCTACAGAAATTCCAGAGGTATTGGAACTAATGATGCTGCCAGGTTTACGGTATTGTTCGACCTTTTCAAATACCTGTTTCTTGACGTTGAGGTTTTCAACAACCACCTCAATGACCCAGTCCACATCTTTCAGCTTGACTAAATCATCCTCAAGGTTACCGGCTTCAATCAGGGCCAAATTCTTTTTCACCGCGAGTGGGGCAGGTTTTTGCTTCAATAATTTTTGAATGGACGTGGTACTGATGCGGTTACGGACTTGTTTATCCGCTAAAGTCAGCCCTTTGGCTTCTTCTTCTTTCGTTACTTCACGTGGCACAATATCCAATAATAGTGTAGGAATACCGATATTGGCTAGGTGGGCAGCAATTCCTGACCCCATGACTCCGGACCCTAGGACAGCTGCTTTTTTAATTAATTGGTTCAACATTGTCTCCCCCTTCAAACTTTGAATGAATACTCATTCATTTTTTTGTCAAAAAAAATTCACATGTGAATGAGTATTATTATTACTTACTATAGAATATTTTGAAAATTTGTGCAATCCATAAACGTGGAATTTTATAATTTTTTTTAAAAATAAATTTTTAAATATTTTGCTATAAAAGGGCACCCTAATATCCGAGGTGATAACGATGGCGAAAATGAAGAAGGATCCTTCTAAAGCAGGCGTTAGTGCTGCGAGTGTGAAGGGCAATGGCGGGCCAGGCGGCGAAGAGGCTCAAGTTGACAAAAAAAACAGCCAAAACAATCAATTTAAACGAGGATGAAGAAAAACAGGCTGAGTACGTCAGCCTGTTTCTCATTTTGCATAAAAATTCCTGTTTGAGAGACCATATAGTCGTAAAGATTACACGAATTAGGAGGGTTAATATGCAGCAACAAAATATGAATATGCCTAACATGAACATGCAAAATCAACAAACGAGGATGCCAGAACCTCCCGGAGTTGTATCAACAAAAGATGCCCTTTATTTAACAGATATGATGTCATGGAACTTGCTGTCTGCTAAAAAAGCACACTTTTTTGCCGGGCAGTGTCAGGACCCTGAATTAAAAGCAGAAGCAGATAAAGTGGGACAAATGCACCAGCGCCACTACCAACAACTGCTAGGTCACCTAGGCCAGCACGCCAACCAACAGCAGCCACTCAATAATATGCAATAAAGAATAGACGCAAAAAGGAGGAAAGTTGAAATGAATCAATATCAAAACCAACAACAAAAGATTAAAAACCCTGAGACTCAGGTACCAAAAACGCCGCAAATGAACGAACGCGATTTCATCAATGATTTACTAACAACGGAAAAGTATATGACAAGTGCTTACAGTATGGCCCTGCATGAAGCAAGCCACGAAGGATTGTATCAGGACATTATGCAAGTTTTTACAGAAACTCAACAATGCCAGCGCAACCTTTATGACCTCATGTTTAAAAAGGGCTGGTATTCAGTTGAAGCTGCTGATCAGCAAAAGCTGCAGCAGTCCTACCAACAATTTCAAGGGTATACTAACCAATTACCAAGTAGCGGGACTATTCAATAATTGTAAAAACCGGAGGCATTCGCTGTCCCCGGTTTTTGTATGAATTTTATTTTTGAGAAGATGAGCGATGTTGTTCATTCATGACTTTTATTTCATTAATAATCTGCATCATTTCTTCCTTCGCATCCGGGTAGAGCCCATTCCAGTGCTTAGCCAGAGCAGGCATTGACTTGGCGATATGCGAATACAACGCCCATACCTTCACCTTTTCCCTCGTTTCATCAGTGGATTCCCCAACCAATAGTTCACTATATTTTTCAAGCAAAGCTTCGAACTGCTTCACAAATGCTTTCTCCATCATGACACCTTCTGTCTTTAGTAATTTGGGTACATGGGCAAGTTTTGCAGCGTTTGCCTGCCGGCAGTTGATATGTATAACAACAGGTCTTTCTTACTCTTACTTCTTCATCCCGTTCTTCCAAATATGTCTTTTCAGCAAAGTATTTTTGCAGTGGATTTAAGTTGTAGCCGCCAAATAACTTTCCTTCGGCTTCTAAAATTAAGTAGCGAAAATCCTCTGCAACTTGATCATAATCTTTTAGTTCGCTTTCATAGAGCCAAAATAAGTAGACAGCGATATTTTCCCACAGGATTAACTTCGAAATTCCGACTGTTTTTTCCAGTTGTGAGATCAGTGGAAAAATGTTCTTCGCAAATAGATCTTTCAAAACGCTAGCTCGCCATTCAGAACGGTCGTTGCCATCCCAGTCCTGAACTGTAACATCCTTAAATGAAATCGCCGGAAGCCAATCTCTCCCTCGAACAGCCGACTCCATTTTTATATTATCCAACGATACATTTAGCTTTGTATTCAAAGCAGTCATCGCATAAAGTGACATCACCGCTAAAAAGGCATAGCGTTTGATAAAAATGGAAGCAGCTGCTTTTTCAGACGGCGCCTCAAGGGCATCGGTTAAATTTTTCAAAAAGTCCTTGAGGTACGATTCATCCAAGAGATCAGCAACATTGAATGAATGCTCTAAACTGGCCTTGAATCTGTATTTTTGCAATTGACTTTCCACGAATAATTTAACCATTCATCGCAACCGCCTTTTCGAGGATACATCTTCCCTTTCCATAAGGAATGCAGAGCGGTGTCCCAAATAGCGGGTCTATTGTTACTTCACAGTCCATGCCAAAAACATTTTTGACGAGGCTGCAATTAATGACATGTTCCGGTTTTCCTTGGTCATATACCTTCTGATCCTTGATAGCCACGATATTATGGGCGTAACGGCAGGCAAGATTGAGATCGTGAAGTACCATGACAACGGTCCGCTTTTTCTTTTCATTTAGTTCAAACAGCAAATCAAGGATTTCGATTTGGTGGGTCATATCCAGGTAGGTAGTCGGTTCATCTAATAGAATAACATCAGTATCCTGAGCCAGTGTCATCGCAATCCAGGCACGCTGTCTCTGACCTCCAGAGAGCGAATCAACCGTTCTTTCTTTTAGGTCCTCTAATCGAGTTGCCTTGAGGGCGTCATTGACCTTTTTCTCATCTTCCTCTGACCATTGTTTTAACCATGTTTGGTGTGGGTAGCGGCCTTGTTTGACGAGCTGCAGGACGGTTAACCCTTCAGGTGCTGCAGGCGATTGTGGTAAAATTGCCATCTTTTTCGCAATGTCCTTCGTGGACAGCTTGGCAATCGCTTTCCCTTCAAGCAAAACAGCGCCAGACTTTGGCTTCAAGAGACGAGCGATTGAACGAAGCAGAGTTGATTTTCCGCAGCCATTTCCGCCAATAAACACGGTAATTTCACCCTTTGGAATCTTCAAATCTAATTCATCTATAATGAGAGTCTCCCCATAGGATAGTGATAAATTCTTCGTTTCAATCGCATTCATCATCTGATAGCTCCTTTTCGACTTTTTGGTTTGCTTATTGTCTAGCTCCAGCGCCCAGCGACTAGTGTACTTCGCTAAACGGGCGCTTCCGCTTTTCTAGGCATTTCTAGTTTTAAAAAGTAAGTAAATAAAATACGGTGCTCCGATGCCTGCGGTAAACACACCGGCTGGGACTTCTAACGGTGAAAACATCGTTCTGCCAATTAAATCAGCGATCATGACAAGAATCCCGCCAATCAAGGCGCTCGCCGGAAGCAATGCTCCAAACGATGAACCCACTAACCTTCTCGCCATATGCGGTGCCATTAAGCCGACAAAACCGATGCCCCCGGCAAAAGCAACAGAACCTCCAATCAAGGCGGTGCTAATCATTAATAAGAGAAAACGTTGTTTTTGCACCTTGCCGCCTAATCCAGTTGCAACCTCATCACCGAGTTCTTGGAGATTAATCGTCCGTGCGACTGCCAAAGCAATAATCACGAAGACAACCGTCCACGGGACAAGAATCGCAACATTACTCCAATTGGAACCGTACACGGTTCCGGTAATCCATATATTAGCTTGGCTCGCCTGATAAATCGGGCCCATGACCATGGTTAAAGTAGTGATCGCTTGCGTTAGCGTTGAGATCCCAATTCCAATCAACACAAGCCTGATCGGTGAAACACCATTTTTCCAAGCAAGGAAATACACTAAAAATCCTATCACTGTTGCACCTATAAAAGCAGCTAATGGCAGCCAGGCGATACTTACCGTTAATGAATGATTTTTATCACTAAAAATCGCTAAAAAACTTACAACGGCAGCCGCTGCTCCACCTGTAATCCCTAAAACATCTGGGGAAGCTAGCGGATTTCGGATCATTCCTTGTAAAATACCGCCTGCAATCGCTAGTGAAATCCCAACCATTAAGGCGACAATAATTCTTGGGAGGCGAAAAGATGTAATTATAAGCGTTTCCATCTCAGGTCCGCCGCCGAATAACACTTTTATCACTGTAAGCGGGTTAATCTTCATTTCACCGCTTCCCGTGCTAATCACAAAAACAAAGCAGGCAACGACGAGAAGGATGGTAAAAGTTAATGATGCTTTTCGATCAACTAAAAAGGACAATCTGCCATTAAAAAGGCGGAAATTTTTATATTTACTCATCGTCCATTGAACCCCCTTCTTGCGATATAAATAAAGAATGGAGTTCCAATGATGGCTGTCATAACGCCAACAGGCACCTCAGACGGCATGAAAATGTATCTTGCGGCGATATCTGCCGCGATTAATAGGATCGCCCCTAAAACAGCAGAAAATGGTATGACCCAACGATGATCAATCCCAACAATCGATCTAGTAATGTGTGGGACCACAATTCCCACAAAACCAATTGGACCTGCGACAGCGACAGAACCGCCCGCTAGTAAAATAACAATTATTCCTATGGCGATTTTGATAAGTCCTGAGTTTAAACCAAGCCCCTTAGCAACATCTTCCCCCATGGACAGGATATTCATTTTACCAGCAATTAACACGGCACCAATCCAGCCGATCCCAATATAAGGTAAAACTGAGACAAGCGTCTCTAATTTTCGACCCTGGACAGAGCCTGCCAGCCAAAACAAAACCTGATCAAGCATGACCTCATCCAGTACAAGCAATCCTTGGGTAAAGGAGGAAAACATCGCTGACATCGCAGCCCCCGCTAATGTGAGCTTCATTGGAGTTAAACCTTCACGGCCAAATGAACCAATAGCGTAAACACTTATCGCTGCAACGGCAGCTCCTAGAAAAGCAAGAAGGCTAAATGCTTGTAAACTATTTACAGAAAACACAGTCATAGCTACGACAACTGCAAACCCACCACCGGCATTGATCCCAAATATACCTGGGGATGCGAGAGGATTCTTCGTTAGTGTTTGCATGAGGACACCGGCAATGGCCAGACTAGCCCCGACGGCTGAAGCGATTAATGCTCTTGGCAGCCTGACGGTTTGAATAATGATATGTTCATTGGATCCATTATTATTTGTAAATGCATTAAATGCTGTACGCCAGCTGGTATCTGTATAACCATAAATGACACTGGCACACATGAATAACACCATCACCAAGATGGCAATTAGTAAACCAATCCATTTTAATGGGGTACTTTTTAAGAGCATATCATGGTAACCTTTCTAACTTCTTAATAGTTTAATTAATTAATTTAAGTCTATCTCCAATTGATAATCATTGTCAATGACTTTGAAAATCATTTTCAATTATATCGTGTACGGTTCACAAAATTGTAATTAATTTTGATAATCATTTTCAATTAAAGCGTTGACATATAGGTACTACTCATTTTATGATTAAGTTGTCATTGAAAATGATTATCATTAACAATTAGCTAAGGAGGCTACATAAACAATGAAGGCAATCAAGACCATACTTACTCTTTTTTCAGTTATGGCCATTTTCTTATTAGCTGCTTGCGGCGGCGGTAATGAAGCAAAAAATGGTGAAAAGAACAATGAAGCAAAAACTACTACAGAAAAATCTTATACGGTTGAGCATGCGATGGGATCTACCACCATTAAAGGTACCCCTAAAAAAGTCGTTATTCTGACAAATGAAGGAACAGAAACACTGCTTGCACTAGGTGTAAAACCAGTTGGTGCAGTTCAATCCTGGCTTGGAGATCCTTGGTATGAACATATAAAAAAGGATATGGACGGCGTTGAGGTTGTTGGAGTTGAAAGTGAAGTCAATGTGGAGAAAATCGCCTCATTGAAACCAGATTTAATTATCGGCAACAAGCTGCGTCAAGAAAAGGTTTACGACCAGCTTAGTGCAATTGCCCCGACTGTTTTTTCAGAAACGCTTAGAGGAGATTGGAAGGATAACTTCAAATTGTATGCAAAAGCATTAAATCTTGAGGAAAAAGGAAACGAAGTGTTAAACGCATACGATACACATGTGGAAGATCTAAAAGCCAAGCTCGGCGATAAAGTGAATCAAGAGGTTTCTGTTGTGCGCTTCATGGCAGGAAAATCTCGAATTTATTACACGGATTCTTTCTCTGGAGTACTTTTCAATCAATTAGGCTTTAAACGTGCTGCCCAGCAGGAAGCACTTTTCACTCCAGATAATAAGCTTGGTTTACTAGCTGTAGAAGTAGGCAAAGAAGTCATTCCTAAAATGGATGGAGACCTTCTTTTCTACTTTACCTATGCGCCACCAGGTGATAAAGCAGCCTTAGATACGGCAAAAGAATGGACAAACGATCCACTTTGGAAAAACTTAAATGCGGTTAAGAGCGGCCATGTGTATGAAGTAAGTGACGCAACTTGGAATACCTCCGGCGGCGTTCTGTCAGCAAATATTATGCTCGATGACCTTGAGAAAATCTTACTAAAGAAATAAGCAATTTTTATAAAAAAACCTCCCATTATATATTACAAAAAAAACGAGGCTTGCCATGGCCTCGTTTTTTTGTTTACTTTGAATATTTTTTCTGCTTACTTGAATTGGGATTTTGGCGACCTAGCCTAGATACCTTAAATTATGTGGTATAGCTCTCCGATCCTGGCGGGATTCCGCTAACTTTTCTGGTTATTCCGCCAAACTTATCCGGAATTCCGCGAACTGCTCAATTTTATCCGCCAAACTTTATCCGGAATTCCGCTAAATCCCCGGTTTATTCCGCCAAACACCAATTTCAAGCACAAAAAAAGAGCGAACCCACGGAGACTGCTGAAAAAGTCTCA